>CAYPKL010000392.1:0-3088 GCA_964411285.1 uncultured Rikenellaceae bacterium | reverse complement strand
CGTTTTACCGGGGATTGCAGCCTTTGTACTGAAAGCCGGTATTTCAAAACCCGATGAAGCTTATCCCTGGCTTCTCGACAGATTTGTACCATCCGGAATCAAGGGCTTTGTATTTGCGGCCCTGATTGCAGCCATAGTGTCTTCGTTGGCGGCAATCATTAACAGTGCTTCCACTATTTTCTCACTCGATATTTATAAGAGTCACTTCAAACCGGATATCTCAGAAAAAAACCTTGTGAACACCGGAAGGATCTCCAGTGTTATTATTATTGCTATTGCTGCCTCAATTGCTTCATTGCTGACAGGTATCGAACAGGTTTTTCAATTTATACAGGAATACACCGGTCTGGTAAGTCCGGGAATAACAGCAATGTTCATACTGGGTATCTTCTGGAAAAAAACAACTGCAAATGCCGCATGGATAGCTGTGCTCATTACCCTTCCGGTTCCGTTGTTTTTGAAATGGATTTTCCCTGACATGCCGTTCCTTGATAATATGGTTTTCTCATTCCTTATAATCAGTGCACAGATGATTGCGGTATCGCTTCTTGACAAAAACAAACAGCTGCAAGCTGATAAATGGGATCTTCCTGTCAATATTTTTAAGAATAACGACAAGGTTTTTAAAGGTCTTTCAGTAGGAATATTGCTGATCTTGTGTTTGTTGTATTACATTTTCTGGTAGAACGGAATAATTACATTATATGAGATTTAAGGGCGGTTTAAAATATAGAATTATTAAATAGCCTCATTATTTTACTGAAGCATAAAATGTAACATTATAGTCATCAATTTATGCTTAAATTTATTCCTTAGGTAAATACTATTCCAAACTAAAAATAATCTCCATGAAAAAAGTAACCAGAAGAAACTTCATCAGAACAGGCGCTGTTGCCACGCTGGGAATGAGTATCCTTCCAAAAACTGCCTACCCAAAGGAAACAGAGGCCAAAACGGTTAAAATCGGTGTCGTTGGTACCGGAAACCGGGGGACAAGTCATGTAAGCTGCCTGCTGACCATTGAAGGGGTTGAAGTTGTTGCCTTGTGCGATCTGATCGAAAACAAGGCCAGGAATGCCGCCGAAATCTGCGTAAAAGCAGGAAAGAAACCTCCGTCGGTTTATTACGGGGACAGGAATACCTATAAACAAATGCTGGACAAAGAATCCCTTGATGCGGTAATCATTGCAACATACTGGGATTCTCATTCGGAGATAGCGCTGCATGCCCTGAAAAATGGTATCCGTCCGGGAATTGAAGTTCCTGCTTCCCTGACAGTGGATGATACCTGGAACCTTGTTGAGACATCAGAGAAAACCGGGATACCATTCATGATGCTTGAGAACTGGAGCTTCAGGCAGGATAACCTGGCACTTCTTAATATGAAACGTCTTGGAATGTTCGGGGAAATAGTACATTGTCATTGTGCCCATTCTCACGATTGTATCGACCACTGGTTCTTCGACAGTAAGACGGGAGAGCAAAGATGGCCGGCAGAATACCTGCTGAAATATAACAGGGATCAGTACCCGACTCACGCTGTTGGTCCCGTTATAAGCTGGCTTGACATTAACCGGGGAGATATCTTTACTGAAATAGTTTCAACAGCTACGGCATCAAAGGGTATCAATGCATATTTTAAAAGAAAGTTTGGTGAAAACCATCCAAATGCAAATCTGAAATTCAAACAGGGCGATATTGTTACTTCAGTGCTGAAGACAAAAATGGGTAAAACCCTTGTGATTAATTATGATATGCAGCTACCCAGGCCTTATTCCAACAGGTGGATGCTACAGGGGACAAAAGGGGTTTATTATGAGGAGAAACCAGCAATCTACCTCATCGAAAACAGCCCCGAGTACCATCAGTGGGAGCCATGGAAACCTTATGAACAGAAGTATAACCACAAATGGTGGCAGGGTGAATTTTCAGCTTTGTCTCATGGAGGGACAGATTTTGTTATGCTTAACCAGTTTATAAAAGCAGTTTCGGAAAAAGGACAACCACCTGTTGATGTTTATGATTCTGCCGTGATGACCGCAATTGTAGAACTCTCCGGGATATCGATCGCAAATAATGCACCAGTCGCTTTCCCCGATTTCACAAAAGGCAAATGGCAGTCAAATAAGCCGTATTTTGCGATGGACAAAACAATATAAGTCAATCGCAGACCAAGCTTTTCCCCCGTTGGAGGATCCCGATAACCATCGGGAGGGAAAGGGGGTAAGAAAAGAAACGCAATGTAAAATGGAACAGAAAGAGATTTAAAAGCAGATAGGTAGAATTACCCCCTTCCCGGCCTTCCCCCAAAGGGGAAGGTGTGGATTCACGGTAAATGTGTGATTTTTAAGTCTATTGTGGGCTAAGCTTTTCCCCCGTTGGGGGAAACGGGAAAGGGGGTAAGTAATAGCCGGGAAAGGTGGTCAGTAATAATTAAAATGGAAAAAATGAAAACAATGAATAAAAACAGATCAATTTTAAAAAAGCCTTTTTTCTTTCTGTTGCTTCTTGTTATTTCGCTGAAGTCTTTAAGCCAGGTTAATGAACCTGTAATCCCTACTCAGACTCAGTTAAATTGGGCTGATATGGAGATCGGAGTACTTATTCATTTTGACATGCCGGTTTTTGAACCGGAATACGATTTCCGGAAAGACTGGAATTATCATCCCGATCTTTCAATCTTCAATCCCAAAGAGCTTGATACTGACCAGTGGGTTAAAGCAGCAAAATCTGCGGGTGCCACCTATGCGATACTTGTTGCAAAGCATTGCAGCGGATTTAGTCTGTGGCCAACAAAAGCTCACCCGTACAGCGTGAAGAACACTCCCTGGAAAAACGGTAAAGGCGACATTGTCAGGGATTTCATAGCCTCATGTAAAAAATTTGGCATCAGGCCCGGTATCTACGCGAGCACAACGGCCAACGGATATCTTAAAGTTGACAATCCGGGAAAGGTTGTGTCCGGGGATCCTGAAGAACAAAAGAGGTACAATGAGATTGTGAAAACACAGCTTATCGAATTATGGTCAGAATACGGCGATCTGGCTGAGGTGTGGTTCGACGGGGGAGTCCTTCCGGAAGAAAAAGG
>CAYPKL010000391.1:0-26442 GCA_964411285.1 uncultured Rikenellaceae bacterium | reverse complement strand
AGGAAGGTCAGGGTGAAGATGTTTCCAAAAAGCCAGACAGGAAAAGTAAAGAAAAGACCGGCGAGTCCTGCTATCAGCCATCCCAATGGATGTTTCTTTTTTTCAAGTAACCTGTAGCTTAAGTTAAGATCTGCAACTTTCTCTTTTACCAGCAGGCTTAGGGTGCAGATTCTTTTATATTTTTCAGGATCAGAAATCCTCATATTATTAATCTTTTCAATAAGAACCCTGTCTCTGAGAAGTTTGGGATTCTTAATATCATCACTGTATTTACCGTTGATAATGCTCCTTAATTCATCTATTGCCTCATAGTCTTCGACAGACTCTATATGCACCATCAACCTTTTTAATTCAGCCGACAACCTCCTTCTCAGCTCGTTAAGGGCTTTTTCAGGACTCTCTTTATACAACTGATGAAAATCAGTAACTTCAATTGGCTGGCCATAAACCACAGTGAGAACCTGCCTGAACCGGTTGTAGTTAGTAAATTCAATACCTACCGGGATGATTTTGATATTAAGGTCAAAACCAGTTGCTTCGTCTGCCTGGAAGGCAACGCGGCAAATACCTTTCTTTAGCTGTCGCAGCCTTCTGTAGCCTGCATGGTCTCCTTCCGGGAGTATAACAAGACCATTCTTATGTTTTATTACGTCTATAGTTTTGAGAAAGATTTCATCATTTCCTTTCAGGGTACTGAATCCATCCCTTATTCTGTAAACAGGAAGTATTTTAAGAAAGTAAAGAATTGAAGCAATTATTTTCTTCTTAAAAATATCGGCCCTTGCCAGAAAAACCGGCTGACCCTTATGTGTAAAGAGAACCGCAAGGGCGTCCATCAATGCATTTTGGTGGTTAGGGGCAAAGATCAGGTGATGGTTGGGATTTATATTTTCACTTCCCAGAATGATTATTTTCCTGTAATAGATTTTATCATGCCAGAATGCTATTGTACGCTTAAGTAATGCATACCGGGTAGAATAATTCTCAATATTTTCTTTCCCCATTATCTCAGGTTTTACAAAGCTTGTGCCGGTTTATTATGTCTAAACAGGTAAAGCTGAGGGATGGTGCAAGTTAAAAAAATTGGAGAGGTGATCGTTCAACTAAAGTGATTTTAATTAGTCTTTTGACTATAATTAAGTCTTTATACCACCTGTCACCTGTCATTAAAATCCATTGTAAGTCTGTCAAGATTTCTTCTCTCTCTCTTTGTTGGACGACCTGTTCCTCTTTGTCGGTGACCGTTTAAGCCGGAAAGCCTGATTTCGAGCTTTGCCTTTTCTTCATCGGGTGTCAGATCTTCAATATAGTTTTCAACAAGCTTCGCAGCGACACGGTTTTCAATAGGATCAATAATGCGGTAAGTATAGACTACAGGAGGTTTTTTGACAGAAACAATTTCATTTTTGTCAACAATCCTCGATGGTTTGACCTGGATATCCTTAATAATTATCCTTCCCTTCCGGCATTCATCAGCAGAAATAGTTCTGGTTTTGTAAATCCTTACGGCCCAAAGGAATTTATCGATACGTATGGGTTTGCTTTCCGGCATGAATATTTTTTTAAATACCAGGTAACATTCTGCGGATTTCTGGTCACTTATTTCCCGGATCAGATATCCCCGGGTCCTTAGCAGGTAATTTTCCCTCTTTGTTGAATGCTGTCATGGTGAGTTCAAGTCCTGCCGTACCGAATGATTTTATCATTTCAATAATGCCGGAAATTTTTTCTTCCATAAATATTTTCTCTTCAGGACTCCATTTCCCAAGTACATAATTTACCTGGGAACCCTTTCTGAATCCGTTTCCTATTCCAATTCTGATCCTTGCATATTCTGTTGTTCCCAGGATTACATTAATATGCTCTAGCCCGTTATGTCCTCCGGCGCTCCCCTTGGGCCTCAATCTGAGACTACCGAGAGGTAAGGCCAGATCATCTACAATAACAAGCATATTTTCAATCGTGATTTTTTCCTTTTTCACCCAATAATCAACGGCATATCCGCTCAGGTTCATATAGGTGGAAGGCTTGAGGAGTATAAAATCCCTGCCTTTAAACTTAATCTTGCATAAGGCGCCATAACGTTTATCGGCAAAAACAATATTGGATGCATTTGCAAATGCATCCAATACTTTAAAACCTATATTATGCCTGGTATCTTTGTACTCTTCACCGATATTTCCCAGGCCAACTATCAGATATTTCATTGTGCCTGAATATTGAAACAAATATTGCCCTATTTGCCTTTTTCTTTTTCCACAGCGGCAGGAGCTGGAGATTCAGCAGTTGCAGCAGCAGGTTGTTCTCCACCCTCTTCACCTTCACCTTTCTGTACTACCCTTGAGGTGGCAACTGAAAGAACGGTTGTTATTTTTGGATCGATAAGTTCAATATTATCGTATGCCAGGTCGCCTACTTTAACGGAATGGTGTATTTTAACATCTGTTATATCAACCATCAAAAATTCAGGAATTACACCCGCCAAACCTCTTACCTTCAGGCTCCTTTTCTTGATTCTGAGTTTACCGCCTGCCTTTACGCCAACTGAATCACCGGTGATTTTGACAGGAAGGCTGATTATTATTGGTTTGCTTTCATTTATTTCGATAAAATCAATATGTAATATTTTATCTGATACCGGATGGAATTGTATATCCTGAAGAACCACGCTGTAAGCTTTTCCTTCGAGATCAAGATGAACGATATGTGCATCAGGAGTGTAGATAAGGTTCTTAAAACTGTTTTCGTGGGCAAAGAAATGAATATTCTGGTCCTTCCCGTAAATTACACAGGGTACATTACCCTCTTTTCGGACCTGTTTAGAGCTTTTCTTACCTAACTCAGTCCTGGGTGATCCTTTGATTTCAATTGTTTTCATCTTATAAAAGTTATTGTGCTACTAAGAGTTACCAGTCTGGTAACTCCCCATTACACGTTCGACATCGTTTAAAAATTCGGACTGCAAATATATTACAAAGGAATCAGAATACAAAATGTGTGGAAATCGACTGGTTCAGATTGACAGCTCTGATTGTATTTGCAAAAATTTCGGCGATAGAAAGGACCTTTATTTTTTCAGATTGTTTCACGAAAGGTACTGAATCAGAAACAACAAGTTCAGTTAAGAAGGAATCATTAATTCTTTCAACTGCATCACCGGAAAGTACGG
Organism: uncultured Rikenellaceae bacterium; assembly: GCA_964411285.1. Classification (GTDB taxonomy): domain Bacteria; phylum Bacteroidota; class Bacteroidia; order Bacteroidales; family VadinHA17; genus LD21. The sequence goes on along the minus strand of CAYPKL010000391.1, from coordinate 23,273 downwards.
GATGAGTTGCAAAAGCCCTGACGCTTTTTGCTTTCTTTTCCATCATTTTCTGTGCTGCAAGCACCAGCGTGCGGGCAGTATCCACCATGTCGTCGATTATTACGACATTTCTTCCCTCAACTTCTCCGATAATTGACATTTCTTCAACTACGTTTGGTTTTTTACGAAGCTTGTAGCATAAAACCATTTCTGACTGGAGGTGCCGGGAATATGCATTTGCTCTCTTTGATCCGCCCATATCAGGCGCCGAAACCGTAAGATTATCAAGATGAAGGTTTTCAATATAAGGTGCGAAGATAGCTGAACCAAAAAGATGATCGACAGGCACATTAAAAAAGCCCTGTATCTGATCGGCATGGAGGTCCATTGTTATCACCCTGTCTACCCCTGCAGTTCCCAGAAGATCGGCAGACAATTTTGAACCTATTGATACCCTGGGCCTGTCCTTCCTGTCCTGACGGGCAAATCCGTAATATGGAATAACTGCAATTACTTTATAAGCGGAGGCTCTTTTGGCGGCGTCTATCATAAGCAAAAGCTCAAAAAGATTATCGGCCGGAGGATTTGTCGACTGAACTATGAAAACCATATCCCCCCTTACAGATTCATCAAAACATGGCTGAAATTCACCATCACTGAACTCCGTTACAGAACTCTTTCCGAGAGCAATGCCTAACTTGTCTGATATTTTTCCGGCCAGATCTCTTGAAGACCTGCAGGAAAATATTTTCATTGGAGCAATTCCATACATTAGCCGAAAGTTTTGCTGGTTATAAAAAGAAATTTTCTGCTTACAAAATTATAAATTCCGGAAAATATCAGACGGAATTTGATAACTTGTTGATAGTTTCTTCAATAAAATTCAATATCTCCTCTCTTCCTTTCCTGTTTATTGCTGAGGTATAAAAGGTTTCAGGCAATGATTCCCATTTTTCAAGCATCTCATTATCATATTGCCGGAGGATTTTTTGAAAATTAATTTCTGATACTTTGTCCCTTTTGGTAAACACTCTCGCAAATGGGACCTGATTACTTCCCAGAAACTCCATAAAAGCAAGATCAGATTTTTGAGGTTCATGCCTGCTGTCAATCAGCACAAAAAGGCAGACCAGATTTTCTCTTTTCAGAATGAACTCATTGACCGATCTCATCCATTCATCCCTCATTTTAACAGGAACCTTTGCGTATCCGTAGCCGGGAAGGTCAACGAGATACCAGCTTTCATTTATGAGAAAATGATTTATTGTCCTTGTCTTACCCGGATTGGCCGATATTCTGGCAAGCTGCGACCAGCCTGTAAGCATGTTTATAAGAGACGATTTTCCGACATTTGACCTTCCTATAAAACCAAATTCAGGCTTCTCCTGTGGGGGGCACAGATTTATTGAAGGACTGCTCCTGACAAATGAAGCTGAATGGATTATCATTTATGGGTTCCTTATTTAAGATCTTTATAGGGTAAATCTATTTTCTTATAAGCAAAATACTTATTTCCGAATCCTGTAATTATTTCAGCAATTACCCCGGCACTTCCCTGCTGAGAGGTTCCACTCTTTTTAAAATCGAGGGATCCCACTCCGTTTATAGTTTTTATTAAAGAACATCTGGCAGTGTCGAAAACTCCTCCTGTAAGATCACCACGGTAAAATTTGACCTTTGCAGACTTATCAGTAAGCCCCAGATTCACCCTTACCCTGCCACTGGAACTGTAATTATCAGTGATATTATAGGATATATCGGGATACCCCTTAACAAGTTTACCATCACTTGTATATTCCTCAATGGTGGGTGTACGTAAGCCTTTGATATAATTAATTTTGGCTTTTATCCGGCCATTGCGGTAATACTGAATCTGGGTGCCGTGAATAGTATCATGCATGAAAGGTGTCGATCTGAACACTGGTCCTTCCAGATAATACCATTTTGCAGAATCTTCTCTTAGCCCGTTTTCATACCAGAACGACTGGTACACCTGGCCACCCTGGTAAAACGATTTCATTTCTCCTTCTCGAACCCCGTTTTTAAATGTTGCTTCCTTAATAAGCAAATCATTGCTGAAATACTTTTTGATGCCGGTGTAACCGGTATCGCGAACCTGGGTTGAATCAATTTCCGATGCAGCTTCCTTTTTAGAGGACCTGTTACCGGAGCATCCGATGAACATTAAAGTTATCAGAATCATAAAAGCCGGCCTTAGGGTTTTATTCATTTTAGTTTCATTTTTAAATCCCTGAACTATTTTCTGTCTTTATATAAATTTCAAGTATAGTAGCGTCAGGTTCAGGAATAAGCGCTACTTCATTTATCATCGCAGGTAAGAGTACGGTTTCTCCTTTGACTACCGCTTCAGAATCATCGTCATAACGGATAATAAATTTTCCTTCGGTACAAAGATAAATTACAAATGAGTCAAGAAGGCCGTAATCCTTTGCAATAGTCTCGTCGAAATGCAAAATATTTGTAATGAAAAACTGGTTGCTGACCAGGTTTTTAGTTATGTTACCGGCCATGTTTTTTCCGATTTTTATCTTTCCTGCTGACGAAAAATCAATAGCTTCAATTGCAAGTTCAGTATGAAGCTCACGCGATGAACCATCTTTGTTTTTTCTTCCCCAGTCGTATATCCTGTATGTAATATCGGATGTTTGTTGTATTTCAGCCAGGACAATTCCTGCCCCAATTGCATGAATTCTTCCGGCAGGTGTGAAAAAAGTGTCTCCCGGTTCCGCCACCTCCACATTGAGCAGATCCGGTATGGTGTCATTTTCAAGAGCAGTAGTATATTCTTCAAGGGTCACCGGTTTTGTAAAGCCGGTATAAATCCTTGCATCTTTCTCGCTTTGAAGAATATACCACATTTCTGTCTTTCCGTAAGCATCATGGAGTCTTTTTGCCTGTTCATTTCCGGGATGAACCTGCACCGACAGATCCTCTTTTGCTTCAATCAATTTAATTAGTAATGGGAATTCATTACCAAATTTTTCAAAAATGGAATCCCCAACAATATCACCCATATAAACTTCGATTATTTCTTCGATATTATTGCCAGCAAGGAATCCGTTGCTCACTACTGAAAGATCGTCTGCCATCGCTGACAGCTCCCAGCTTTCCCCTATGTTCTTCAATCCGGCTTCATTTTTACCATATTGATTTGCAAGTATATGTCCTCCCCAGATCTTATCTTTCAGGATTGGTTCAAATTTTAACGGGTATAATTCCGACATAATGGGTTGTTGTTTGCTAAGAAGTGCCTAGAGTGCCTGGAGTACTTAAAGTTATCGTATAAAGATTGATTCCATTATTAATTTAACTTTGGTTACTACAAACGCTAAGTGCTTTGACCACTTTTTTTGTTATTTTTAAAATGTTTTTGATTTACAAATTTAACAATTAATGCTGATAGTTGGTATAGCAGGTGGCACCGGTTCAGGAAAAACAACTGTTGTCAGGAAGGTAATGGAACGATTTCCCACGAACGAGGTAATAGTCATGCCTCAGGATGCTTATTATAAAGACAATGGTCAGATTCCGCTTGAGGAAAGACAGAAAATAAACTTTGATCATCCCGATTCAGTTGAATTCACGCTGCTTATCGATCAGCTGAATAGTCTGCGAAAAGGCCAGAGTGTTGAAATGCCCATATATTCGTATCTGACATGTCTCAGATCAAAGGAGACTATCACAATCAATCCTGCAAGGGTGGTACTGGTCGATGGGATACTGATCCTTGCCGATCCCGGCCTCAGGGATATGTTCGATATAAAAGTTTTTGTTGATGCAGATGCAGACGACCGTCTCGGAAGGGTAATACAGCGGGATATAGTGGAGAGGGGCCGTTCGGTCCTTAAAGTCCTCGAAAGATATCACGATACAGTCAAACCCTCACATCTTCAGTTTATTGAGCCATCAAAAAGATATGCTGACATAATAATTCCAGGAGGAGGGGAGAACCAGGTGGGTATTGAAGTTCTGATCTCAATAATTGAAAAACACCTCATAAAATAATAAATAAACCATGCTTTCCAATATTAAACCTGAGGATATATTGTTTCTTGATATTGAAACCGTTCCGGCTGTTAATTCCTATGGAGATCTTGATCTGGCGTCACAATCATACTGGGATAAAAAATCAAAACAGTTCAGGAGCGCAGACCAATCTCCTGAAGAAATTTACGATCGGGCCGGCATTTATGCTGAATTCGGAAAAATAATCTGCATATCAGTCGGTTATATCAGGGAGAAAGCACCATTTGTTTTCAGACTTAAATCGTTCTTCGGGGATGAAGAAAAATCACTTCTGTCGGAATTCTCAGCAATGCTTGTTAAATTTTCCAAAAACAGGGAAGCACTGTTATGCGCCCATAATGGTAAAGAGTTTGATTATCCTTATATAGCGCGAAGAATGATAATAAACAATATTATTATTCCTGACATTCTCGATAACGCCGGGAAAAAACCCTGGGAAATAAAATTGCTGGATACTCTTGATTTATGGAAATTCGGCGACTACAAGAGTTATACTTCACTTAGCCTTCTGACATCCATTCTGGGTATAAAATCTCCCAAGGATGATCTTGACGGGAGCATGGTTGCCAGGGTTTACCGCGAGGATCATGATCTGAAACGTATCGCTTTATATTGTGAGAAAGATGTACTGGCTGTGGCCCAGGTACTTTTAAGATTTATGAATCTTCCGGGTATTGATCCGGATAAAACAGAATCAGTTACTTTTTCACAGTCAGTCTGAACCCAGGAATTTCAGCAGAGCAGAAATAACAGCCTCAGGGTTATCTGCATGAATCCAGTGACCTGCATCTGGTATTGTTATTATGCACGCTGACGGGAAGATTTTCATTATTGGTGCAACATCGTCCTTTGTAATATAATTGGAATTGGCTGCTTTTAAAAAATAAACAGGAAATCCGGTAATCTCCCGGTCATCCGATTCGTCAGGCATTACCGGCTCCATTATCCTGTCGAGATTCTTAAGTAATGATAAAGCATTTATTTTCCAGATGAACGTATTATCTGCATTTCTCTTCAGGTTTTTTAAGATCAGGCCCCTTATCTTTTCCGGGTTTATTGCAGAGAAACTTAATTCAGCTTCTTTTCGTGATCTTACTGAAGAAAGGTCAGTTGAGAGTATGGTTTGAAGAATCTCCAGGTGCTCTGATAATACTATTTTTGTTCTGTCAGCCGGTGCGGAAGGAGAAATATCAGCTATAAGCAGCCCGTTAAGCTTTTCAGGCCATTTCATTGCAAAGTGCATTGCGACCTTTCCTCCCATACTGTGACCTGCAAGAAAGAAACGACCAAGCTTCAAATTATCAATTAGTTCAAGCAGGTCATTACTCATTGAATCATAGTCATGCCTGTCGGAATGAGGCGACTGGCCATGGTTTCTCAGATCAGGAAGAAACACTGTAAACCGACTTAGTTTTCTGGCTATGGTGGCCCAGTTGTCGGAAGAACCATACAAACCATGCAGGATTATTAATGGAGGACCGGCTCCGTATCTCCTGTAAAAAAGCTTCATTTTTTCAATCAGCCGGCAAGCTGCCTCTTATACATTTGAATAGCATTTTCAAGACCAAGATAGAGAGCGTCAGAGATCAGTGCATGACCTATTGAAACTTCATCAACCCAAGGAATACACTGGTGAAAATATCTCAGATTATCCAGGTTGAGGTCATGCCCGGCATTAAGTCCGAGTCCTGCACTCCGGGCAATCTTTGCCGCATTTATGAAAGGTTCAATCGCAGCCGGGGCATCTGTGTCGAACCCGGAAGCATAAGGTTCAGTATACAGTTCAACCCTGTCGGAACCGATCAACGCGGCATTTTCAATATTTACAGCCTGTGTATCGACAAAAAGTGACGTTCTGATCCCTTCATTTTTAAAAGTCATTATGATGTCAGCAAGTAAGAGCTTATATCGTACCACATCCCATCCGGCATTTGAAGTGATAGCATCGTGTGCATCAGGCACCAGCGTTACCTGATGCGGTCTGACAGAAATCACCAGATCGATAAACTTATCTGAAGGATAGCCTTCAATATTAAATTCGGTTTTAATTACCGGCCTTATTTCCAGAACATCCTTATACCTAATGTGTCTTTCATCAGGACGGGGATGAACAGTAATTCCATCAGCCCCGAACAACTCGCAATTTATTGCAGCAGTCTTGACATTCGGAATATTTCCTCCCCTGTCATTTCTGATTGTTGCAATCTTGTTAATATTAACGCTTAGCTTTGTCATAATAAATGTGGTATATTCCCGTATTGTAAATATGTTGTAAAAATACGATAACTGATTTTTTTTTTGTTATTTTATATAAAAATTAAAACGGCTGAGCTTTTGAATGGTTGCAAAAGATTTAATATCAGAAGTTGTTCCTTCACTTAAAACCTCTGATTCGGGGCAAACAGCACTGAACTGGATGGAGATATTCAGAATATCCCATCTGCCTATTGTAAACAATCAGGATTTTCTTGGACTGATTTCCGATTCGGATATTTATGACATGAATCAGCCTGATGAACCTATTGGTAATCATTCGCTTGCTTTACTAAAACCTTATGTGACTACAGAACAGCATCTTTTTGAGGTTATTGGTCTTGCCTCACGACTGAAGCTTACTGTAATCCCCGTCCTCGATAATAAAAGCCATTATAAAGGGGTTATTACAACAACCGACCTTGTGCATTATCTGGCGTCACTTTCATCGATGGATCAGACCGGCGGTATATTGGTTATTGAGCTTACTGAAAGAGACTATTCACTTTCACAGATTGCACAGATTGTTGAAAGTAACAGTATCAAAGTACTGAGTATGTATGTTACTTCACCTCCCGACTCAACAAGGTTAGAGCTGACACTCAAAGTCAATACCAACGATCTTACTTCTCTTATCAGGACATTTGAGAGGTACAACTATGATGTTAAAACCTGGATTACAGACGATGATTCGATGGACCGCTTTTATTCCGAAAGGTTTGACCTTCTTATGAAATATCTGAATATCTGACAACTATGCTGAAAACGGTTGCAATTTACAGCAAGGAAGGTAATTCAAAAACAATTGAAGGAGTCACCAGGCTTATCAGGGAGTTTTTAAGAAGAGATATAAGAATACAGTTGTTCCAAAAGTCGATTGACCCAAATTCCTATAAGGAAGGAGATCCGATTGAAAGATTCACCGGTCTCGGTAACCTCGGGTCACTACCGGACCTGGTTCTGAGTGTTGGCGGCGATGGTACTTTTCTTGAAACAGTGATGAGGGTGAGGAGTTTCGGAATTCCGGTAGCCGGTGTTAATACAGGAAGAATGGGATTTCTTGCAAATATTTCAGAAGATGAAATTTCCCATTCAATTGATCTGCTCTGCCAGGGGGAATATCAAATTATTGAAAGATCAATGCTTGAGATAACTTCTCCTGCCGGTTCCTTTAATAAAGAAACTGCAACAGCTTTAAATGAGATAACGATCCAGAAAGCTGATCCAAGTATGATTACTATTAACGTATTCGTAAATGGTGTTTATCTGAATACTTACTGGGCCGACGGACTTATAGTATCTACAGCCACAGGTTCCACTGCATACAACCTGAGTGTCGGAGGGCCAATTTTATCTCCCGGTGACGAGAGCATAATAATTTCTCCGATTTCACCACACAATCTGACAATCAGACCTATAGTGATCTCCGGTTCAAGCGAACTGAGAATGACTGTAGAGGGAAGGGCTAAGGAGTACCTGGCAACCTGTGATTTCAGGTCAAAGAGGCTGTCATTCAGCCAGGAACTGCATATTGTCAGGTCATCTCAAAAATTAAAATCTGTCATGCTGGAGGGAAGCAATTTTTACAGCACTCTCCGAAATAAGCTGATGTGGGGGGCTGACACGAGAAACTGATATGACTGATTTTAAGAAACTGGAGGTTATAAAAGGGGCTTTCTTTCTATCTATAAATTAATTTTACCATAAGTTTAACAAACCCTTAACTTTAGATTATTATATTTGCATCAACAATCTGAAAAGTGTCGTTATGAAACGATCTGTCTTCATTATTATTATACTCTGTTTGACGGCCCAGTTTTCTGACGCTCAACTTTGGAAACTAAAAAGATGGGAAGCTGAATTTGGAGTAGGTCCTTCTTTTTCCTTTCCCGATATCGGTGGATATTCAATTGGTAAGAATTTATTGGGTTTCAAAGATTTAAGTTTCAGACAAACCCGGTTTGACATAAGCGGCAGTCTGAAATTCAGATTCTCCAGAACGGTAAATGCGCGCCTCAGCCTTACATACGCGATGCTCCATTCGACCGATACAAGGGGGTCAAATGAAGGTCGAAGAATGGAATCAACGACTAACCTGTTTGAACCTGCTTTTATAGGTGAATATTATTTTGTAAAGAACAAATATGAAAGCAGTTATCTGTTTCTGAAAGGTAAAGGTGTTCAGGCTATACTGAGATCTCTTGACTTTTATGTGTTTTCAGGAGTGGGTGGTGTGTTTTATGACGTTAAAGCCAATGAAAAGCTGCTTAACTATGGTGATATGAAAACTGGAGGTATCTCTGCTGTTATTCCTTTCGGATTCGGGACAACGCTGATATATACGCCGAACCTGAATTTTGGTCTTGAACTGGGAGGCCGGTATTCTTTCACAGATTATCTTGACGGCTACACTTCACAATTTTCAAAGGCTAATGACGTTTATTATTTATTGAACCTGACTATTACCTATAAGTTGAAGTCGGGTGCACGCGGACTACCTACTTTAAGATGATTATGCGCTGCATAGGATCAGTTTCAATGAACAAAATATATCTGCTGTTTCTTTTCCTTTTATTTTCCGTTTCACTTTCAGGTCAAAGAAATGCTGATTATGGCATTTTTGGTGGTGTCTCTTCATACATGGGGGATATTAATACAAGCCGGCTCTTTTATTCACCTCTTCCGGCAGGCGGACTCTTTTACAGGTATAATTTTAATCCCCGGCAAGCCTTACGGACAAATCTATTTATCGGCGGAATAAGAGCCGACGATCTTGATTTCAACAATGTTGTGCAACAGGCACGGAAAGAATCATTTTCAGGTGTGGTTAGTGAATGGGCACTGCAGTTCGAATTCAATTTTTTCCCTTATTCCACTCAGGGCAAACGATGGAATTATACTCCATATATCGCTGCCGGAGCAGGAATAACATTTATCAATACCACAGGCCTGACCTACGAACCGGTCATCCCTTTTTCAGTAGGTTTTAAGATCAATATATATAAAAACCTGGGTTTGGAAGCAGAATATGGTTTTCGTAAAACTTTTTATGATAACTTTGACGGCTTAAAAGATTTAACAGATCCATCTCAAAAGGCATGGCTGCATAACAACGACTGGTATTCCTTTGCCGGAATTTCCATCACATGGAAAATTTATAACAAGTTAGCTGGCTGCCCTGCTTTTAAGGATGTGGATGAATCAAGAAGAAAACGCTAGGTATGTCCTTTAAAGAACAAATTATTACTGACAGACTCCCTGCCCATGTAGCCATAATTATGGATGGAAACGGACGATGGGCAAAGCAACGGGGGATGGACAGGATATTTGGGCACCGGCAGGGGGTAAACGCCGTCAGAGAAATAATTGAAGCTGCAGCAGAACTTGAAATAAAGTACCTCACCCTATATGCCTTCTCGACCGAAAACTGGGGAAGACCGGATGAGGAAGTCTCTGCTCTCATGGGAATAATGGTGCAGTCGCTTAATGACGAAACAGATACACTTTTAAAAAACAATATACGGCTTAGAGCTATCGGAGAGGTCGATCGTCTGGCTGAAGATGTCAGAACCCTTTTTATGGATACTATTAAATTGACATCAGATGCTACCGGACTAAACCTTATTGTTGCCATGAGCTACAGTTCCAGGTGGGAGATAACCGAAGCAGCCAGGAAGCTTTCACTCGACATTTGCAAAGGATTAAAAAATCCTGATACGGTAAGTACAGAGGATTTTGAAAGATATCTGGCGACAGCAGGCATTCCTGATCCGGAACTTATGATCAGAACCAGCGGGGAATTGAGAATAAGCAACTTCCTGCTCTGGCAGCTTGCATATACTGAATTGTACTTTACTGATATACTTTGGCCCGATTTTAGTAAGGAGGAATTCTATAAAGCAATAATTGACTTCCAGAAAAGAGAGAGACGATTTGGCAAGACTAGTGAACAGGTATCGGAAAATTGATGAAATGATGGTGATTAAAAAACTCAAAGGGATTTTTCTGGCAATTTCGCTGATTATTATTGCACCCCTCGTTCTGAATGCACAGGAAGAAAAGGGTTTTGCAGACTATTCTTCTCCTGAGGATTATACTATTGGAGGCGTCTCGGTTTCGGGCGTAAGATTCCTTGACATAAATGCCCTTATCACAATTTCAGGCCTTAGGATAGGACAGGAAGTTACAGTGCCCGGTGATGCAATTACAAGCGCTGTAAAAAAATTATGGGATCAGGGTCTTTTTTCAGATGTAAGAGTTAACATTGTTAAAATGGTTGCGGATACGGTTTTCCTTGATATAACCTTACAGGAACGTCCGCGCATATCCTCCATCAGGTTCAATGGATTAAAGAATTCAGAATCTCAGGATATTACGGAGAAAATCAACCTGCCTATCGGCTCGCAGCTGACCACCTATCTTTTGAATAAAACCAAGAAGCTGATAACTGACCATTTTGTCGAAAAGGGTTTCCTGAATATTTCTGTTGATTTTATTCAGAAAGATGACCCGGCCCAACCCAATAATATTATCCTCACTATCGATGTTGACAAAAAAGAGAAAGTGAAAATAGCTGATATCAGATTTGCCGGTAATGACAATTTTGCTACAAAGCAGCTAAGGAGAAAAATGAAAAACACTAAAAAGAAGAACTTCAACTTTTTCAAAGCCTCCAAATACATCGATGAAAAATATCTGGAAGATAAAGAAAGTCTTTACGCTTTCTACAATGATAATGGTTACAAGGATTTTAAGATTTTAAAGGATTCCCTGTTCCCCGTTTCGGAAGATAGAGTCGCTCTTCTGATAAAAGTAAGTGAGGGGAAACAGTATTTTCTCCGGAATGTTGATTGGGTTGGAAACAGCGTTTACAAAAAGGAGGACCTTGCAAGATATTTTAATATTGAAAAGGGATCAGTATATAACGAGTCTCACATCGCCGACAGGCTAAACGGATCAAGCGGCGCCCAGGATGCCGTGAGCAACCTGTACCAGGATAACGGTTATCTGTTCTCACGGCTCTCTCCTGTCGAGGCAAAAGTAGAGAATGATTCAGTTGATCTCGAGATACGTATATTTGAAGGAGATCAGGCCTATCTGAACAACATTATAATTTCAGGAAATACAAGAACCAATGAACATATCGCGCGTCGCGAGCTTTATACTCTTCCCGGCGACCTGTTCAGTAAAAATAGTATTTTAAGATCGATACGTCAATTGGGGGTCCTCGGCCATTTTGACCCTGAAAAGATAAATCCGGCACCACTTCCCGATCCGGGAAACGGTACTGTCGACCTTCTGTATAAACTGGAAGAAAAGGCAAACGACCAGTTTGAAATATCAGGCGGATTTGGTGCAGGGATGCTTGTGGGAACAGTTGGCGTAAGGTTCAATAATTTCGCCATTCGCAACTTTTTCAAACTTAAAGAGTGGAGGCCTTATCCTTCGGGAGATGGTCAGTCGGTTAACATCAGAGCACAATCAAATGGCCGCCTGTACCAGTCATACAACCTTTCATTCATGGAACCATGGCTTGGCGGTAAAAAGCCTAATTCCTTCTCAACCTCGATTTACCGCTCAATAATGACTAACGGGAGGAAAAAAAGTTCAAGTGATTTTCAGTCCATGGTAATTGATGGGGCATCAATAGGTCTTGGAAAAAGACTTTCCTGGCCCGATGATTTTTTCTCTCTTTACGGTGAGTTAGGTTATCAGCGATATAATCTTAACGATTATACTTACTATCACTTTCTTTTTTCTAACGGAACATCCAACCTGTTTAGTTTAACTACCAGACTGACAAGGTTCTCTACGAGCCCAAATCTGATTTATCCCAGGAGTGGATCATCAATTACATTATCGGTGCAATTAACTCCGCCCTATTCTATTATAAGCGGAAAACATATGGCGGGTGTTTCCGACCAGGTGAAATACAATTGGATTGAATTTCACAAATGGATATTTAAAGCAGATTATTTTTACCCGATCACCAGGGATGACAAAATGGTTCTTAACGCCAAATTTGCCTTCGGTTATCTCGGATATTATAATAAAGATATAGGACCCTCGCCTTTTGAGAATTTCTACCTGGGTGGAAGCGGAATGACAGGATACAGTCTGTACGGACGTGAAATAATTGCCATGAGAGGATACATCGACGGATCTTTGACTCCTACCGATAGAGTAAGCGGATCGCCGACAGGTAATGCATATTCCAAGCTTACTTTTGAATTAAGATATCCAATCTCTCTGAATCAGCAGGCAACAATATATGGTCTTGCATTTCTTGAGGCGGGAAGGGCCTGGTATAAGTTAAACGAATATAATCCCTTCAGGATGAATCGCTCAGCAGGAATCGGACTGAGAGCAAACCTTCCGATGTTCGGATTACTCGGAATTGACTGGGGTTACGGCTTCGACGCAGTTGAGGATCCGATAACTTACCCCGACGCAAATAAGGGCCAGTTTCATTTTGTTATAGGACAACAGTTTTAATTATTAAATTTTATTATTATGAAAAAATCAGTTCTAATCATAAGCTTTGCAATTCTGACCACGGCTTTCGCCACAGCTCAGAAATACGCTTTCGTCGATTCTGAATATATCAGAAAGAACATTCCGGCTTTTAATAAAGCCCAGGAACAACTCGACAAACTCTCACAGCAATGGGAAAAAGAGGTCTCCGATGGATATGCAGCTGTTGAACAGATGTATAAATCTTATCAGAATGATGTTGTCCTCCTCTCCCAGGATATGAAAACAAAAAGGGAAGAGGCTATTATTTCCAGGGAAAAAGAGATAAAGGATCTGCAGAATAAATATTTCGGGGTAGAGGGTGAACTCTTTAAAAAGAGGAATGAACTTGTCAAACCAATACAGGATGAGATATTGAAGGCTATTAAAACTGTAGCTGCTGAAGGCAGTTATGCGGCAATCTTTGATACCGCATCAGGAGGCAACATCCTTTTTGCAAATCCAAAATTTGACATTAGCGATCAGATACTTGAAAAGTTAGGTTATAAGAATTAATTAATTATTTTTGCACGAAATCAATAAAATCAAATAAACATGAAAAGGTCTTTAGGAATAGCTGCTATTGTTGTTTTAGTTGCATTTACCGGGCAGCAGGCTGTAGCACAGAGTTTTAAGTTTGGACATATAAACAGGAATGAGCTGATACAATCGATGCCGGAATTTGACTCGGCAAGAGTACAGCTTGAAAGATTAAATACTGAACTCTCAAATCAGCTCGAACTTTTACAGGTAGAATATAATAATAAAGCCGAAGCTTATGTTAAGGAGAGTAAAAACCTTACCGACCTGGTCCGTCAAACCAAGGAACAGGAGCTGCAGGATTTTCAGACACGGATGCAGACTTTCCAGACTAATGCTTCAACGACGCTGCAGGAAAAACAGACTTCTTTATTTACTCCAATAACCGAGAAAGCTGATAAAGCAATCAAAGATATTGGTAAAGAAAATGGATTTTTCTATATTTTTGATCTGTCAGGCGGACAGGTTGCCTATTTTGACGAAAGTAAAAGCGTAAATGTTTTGACGATTGTTAAAACGAAACTTGGACTGAAATAAGGATTTTAATTATAAACCTATGACCATCCGCCGGTTGGCGGATGGTCATTTTTTTAACGCGAAATCAGTTGAAAGAGCAGCCAATAGGAATTTTTGATTCGGGAGTAGGCGGACTTACCGTCGCTCATGCGATAAAGCAGGTTCTTCCCGGGGAGAGTCTGATATATTTTGGAGATACGGCACACCTTCCATATGGAGATAAATCAGCCGAATCGATTAAATATTACTCAGGAAAAATAACTGAATTCCTGCTCAGCCATAATTCAAAAGTTGTACTTGTGGCCTGTAATTCTGCTTCAGCATCTGCATACGAATCTCTTAAACAGCAGTTTCATGACAAAGTGATCCTCATGGATGTTATAGATCCTGTTGTAGATTATCTTGGAACAAGGAGCTTCAGGAAAATAGGGGTTATCGGAACTAAAAGAACTATTACTTCAGGAACTTACGATATTAAACTAAAAGAAAAAGCGCCACATACCGAGGTTATTTCAATGGCAACGCCGCTTCTTGTTCCCATGATTGAGGAGGGATTTATTTTCGACGACATAAGTAATGCCATAATACGCACATATCTTTCAAATGAGTCTCTGTCAGGAATAGAGGCTTTAATTCTTGGTTGTACCCATTATCCAATTATCAGGAACCAGATAAGCAAGTTTTTCAATTTTAATGTTGAAGTTGTCGATTCAGCCCGTACGGTATCATTGATTCTCCGGGACACCCTTGAAAAAAGAAACCTGCTAAACGATTCCGGTAAAGCCCTGGACCGTTTTTTTATTTCCGACTATACTCCTTATTTTGAGAAAATTGCCAGAATGTTTTTCGAAGGAGAAATAAACCTGAAGAAAGCTGACATCTGGAGCTGAAATATAGTGGGCCTGGGGGGTCTTAGACTAATTAACATAAGTCTTCTATCATAAGGATCCGGGGGGTTCCAATCTGACGTTTAAGCATTACATAAAAGTATGATCAATATCATTTGGAATTGTCAATAATTATTTGATTTTTCGATCTTTAATTAGCTTATTTTTGTGATTGACAAGTCGGTGACATACATTATAGAATAAATCACCTCTAATAATAATTAATAGTGGTTATGGGAAAAAAATCTAAGGTTATTGAAAGAGAAGAGGTAGTAATACGATTTTCGGGCGATTCCGGTGACGGAATGCAGTTAACAGGTTCTCTCTTTTCCGATACTGCGGCTTTGTTTGGAAATGACCTTTCGACTTTTCCGGATTATCCTGCCGAGATCCGGGCCCCTCAGGGAACAGTCGGCGGTGTTTCCGGATTCCAGGTTCATCTTGGCCATACGGAGATCAATACACCCGGAGATCTTGCAGATGTCCTGGTTGCTATGAATCCGGCTGCAATAAAAGCCAATGCCAGTGGAACAAAACCCGGAGGAACAATTATTTACGACAAGGATAACTTCACAGATAAAAATCTGGAAAAAGCGGGATATGTAAATGATGTTGTTGCAGAGGAAAAGCTCGACAACTTCAATATAATAGCAGCACCAATATCATCGATGGTAAAAGAAGCCCTGAAGGATTTCGGGCTCGATCCCAAATCGGTTCTCAGAACAAAAAATATGTTTGCACTGGGGATGGTTTACTGGCTCTTCGATCGTAAACTGAAGTACACGGAACAATACTTTGAAAAGAAATTTCAAAAAAACCCGGGAATAGCTGAAGCGAATAAGATAGCTTTGCGTGCCGGCTACTATTATGCTGAAACAATCGAAGCACTTAGACCTGTAATTAAAGTCAATCCGGCACCGATAGCAAAAGGCACTTACAGGAACGTTTGCGGAAATGCAGCAACGGCCTGGGGATTGCTTGCAGCAGCTGAAAAAGCCGGATTGAAACTATTTATAGGCTCTTATCCGATCACACCCGCCACAGGAATACTTGAAGAACTTGCCGCCCGCAAAGATCTGGGTGTAAAAAGCTTTCAGGCAGAAGATGAAATTGCCGGAATATGCTCAGCCCTTGGGGCCAGTTTTGCCGGTTACCTTGCTGTTACCTCTACCTCCGGTCCCGGGCTCGCACTTAAAACAGAAGCGATCGGTCTGGCAGTAATGGCTGAATTACCGGTTGTTATAATCGACGTTCAGAGAGGCGGACCATCAACAGGTCTTCCTACAAAAACTGAACAGTCTGATCTTATGCAGGCTATTTACGGACGGAATGGGGAATGCCCCGTGGTGGTGATTGCTGCCAGTACTCCGGCAAACTGTTTCCATTATGCATTTGAAGCCGCAAGAATAGCTATGGAGCATATGACTCCTGTAATACTCCTGACTGACAGTTATCTTGCCAATGGCACGGAACCATGGAAAATACCTGAAATGAAGGATCTTCCTGTAATAAATCCACCGTTCGCAGATAAAAATGAGACCCCTTTTCACCCATACAAGCGGGATAAGGAAACCCTCTCAAGAAAATGGGCTTTCCCCGGAATACCCGGACTAGAACACAGAATCGGGGGCCTCGAAAAGACTGCCAGGGGCACCGTTTCGTATGTCCCGGAAAACCATGAATATATGGTACGGCTAAGAGCCGGAAAAGTTGAAAAAGTTGCTGTTAATATTCCCGACCTCACCCTTCTGGGACCTGAATCGGGCGATCTTTTAATTGTCGGATGGGGAGGAACTTACGGTTACCTTGTTACTGCTGCCAGGGAGCTTCAGGCTGAAGGTCATAATGTCAGTCTTGTGAATTTTAATTATATAAATCCATTTCCCGGAAATGTAGAAAACATTTTCAGCAGGTTTGGTAAAATTGTGGTATGTGAACAGAACCTGGGTCAGTTTGCCAACTTCCTAAGGATGAAATTCCAGAAGTTTAAATATGAACAGATTAACAAAGTTCAGGGCTTACCATTTACTGTTAAAGAAATAAAGGACCAATGCATTAATATACTGGAGGACAAATAATATGACAGAATCAGAAATAAATCCTTTAAGTCCAAAAGATTTTAAAAGTGATCAGGAAGTGAGATGGTGCCCGGGCTGTGGCGACCATGCTGTATTAAATGCAGTTCAGAAAGCCCTGACCGAACTGGGAATACCAAGGGAAAAATTTGCTTTCATTTCAGGGATAGGCTGTTCTTCAAGGTTCCCTTATTATATGAATACTTATGGATTTCATGGTATTCATGGCCGGGCTTCCGCAATCGCTACCGGTGTAAAAGTTGCAAATCCCGATCTATCCGTCTGGCAGATTACTGGAGACGGCGATGCCCTTGCAATAGGGGGCAACCATTTTATTCATGCAATCCGCAGGAATGTTGATATTAACATCATACTCTTTAATAATGAAATTTATGGCCTTACAAAAGGCCAGTATTCACCGACATCACATAAGGGGATTGTGACAAAAACATCGCCTTTCGGAACTGTTGAAGAGCCATTTTCAGTCGGGGAGCTTGTAATAGGTGCAAAAGGTAGGTTCTTTGCCCGCACACTTGATTCAAATGTTTCATTATCAACACAGATCTATATTGAAGCTGCAAAACATAAAGGTACTTCAGTAATTGAGGTTCTTCAGAACTGTGTCATTTTTAACGACGGAATTCATGAAGGTGTAGCCGGCAGAGAAGTCCGCGACGACAGAACGCTTATTCTCAGACACGGTGAACCAATGATCTTTGGAAAAAACAGTGACAAGGGACTTGTTCTCGAAGGACTGAAACTAAGAGTTGTTAATATTGGTGAAGGGGGTGTCAGTTTTGAAAAGATTCTTGTTCATGACGCCTCAGAAGAAAATCCGGGAATACATTACATGCTGGCAAATATGAGATATCCGGAATATCCTGTTGCTTTAGGGGTCATCAGGGAAGTTCCAGGATCAACCTACGAAAAAGCTGTCGAAGACCAGATCAAATCGATTCAGGAGTCATCAAAAGTCAAATGCATGGATGACCTTTTAAACAGCGGATCAACCTGGAAGGTGAATTGATCTTATCCTGCCTTTAAAACCAGGTCTTTGTATAATATGAGGCTGTCTCAAAAGTCCTTTGCGTGCCTTTTTGATCCCAGGTACTCGGGATTGTGCGCCTCGTATGTTTATTTTCCCGAGCCTGAAGGGATTTTAATTTCAAAAGATTGGAGCCGGAATTGAGATGACATTAGTCATGAATAATATTGACATATAATAAGTGACCGGCTAAAAGAAT
Organism: uncultured Rikenellaceae bacterium; assembly: GCA_964411285.1. Classification (GTDB taxonomy): domain Bacteria; phylum Bacteroidota; class Bacteroidia; order Bacteroidales; family VadinHA17; genus LD21. The sequence goes on along the minus strand of CAYPKL010000391.1, from coordinate 5,219 downwards.
GAGATTCTTCGCTTCGCTCAGAATGACAAACTTTTAGTGTGGTATGAGACAGGAGGGGGTGGTTGGAGGCTATGCCTCCAACCACCCCCTCCTCAAAAACGCAAATAACTGTCATTCTGAGCGTAACGAAGTGAAGCGAAGAATCTCATTCTCAATTCAATTATTATCCGTTCAATAATAAATGACATATATTAATATAATAACTAATATATAACATTAAAATAAATGATATATAACATCTATATAAATGATATATATCAATGCCTCGATTCTAAATTGAATAAAAGTTATAATTCTTTTTGCCTCGTGAATAATTTATTATCGGGCGGGGATAACCTGAATTTTAGTAATTTTAAATTCTATTCCTTCAGTTTTCAGCATTATGTGCCCAAAAAACCAGATAACACCTGAATTCAGCCAGTTACTCCATAATCAGCAGGAGAGGGTCAAAGAGCTCAGCTGCATCAACCAGACTACCTACATCCTTAAAGAGGGAAAGCCTATTGAGGAGACACTCCAGCAGATAGCCCTGCTTCTGCCTCCCGCCTGGCAATATCCTGAGTACACTACTGCAAGGATTTTATTTATGAATAAGGAATTTGAGTCGATTGATTTTCAGGAGACAAGATGGCGGATGGCTCAGGACTTTGATACTATTGACGGTGAGAAAGGAACAATTGAGATTTTTTATACAAGGGAGTTCAGGGAAGAACATGAAGGCCCTTTTCTTAAGGAGGAAAGAGACCTTATTTTAAATATTGCCAGCCTTTTAACCGGTTATATCAACAGCTTTAAGGCACGCGATTTTATACGAACAACAAGCATTACACTGAAAGATGAGGATGATTTTAGCAATGTTCCTAGCAAAAAGCTTTTACAGAAATTCCTCGACAGGCACAATGCCGAACGCGATGTATTCCACGACCTGCAGCCTTTTAAGGTAAAAGAGATCCTACTGCTGGCCAATCTTTATGATGCCTATTCAATTGAGGGTGAAGGCCGCTTTGCCGACCATATCCTAGGTGAATATTATCAGATGAGTCTGACTTCCATCCCCAGGGTGACAGGGGTTTCAGGAGAGGAAGAAGCCTTTAATCGCCTGAAAGCCAGACATTACGACATGATCATTATAATGATTGGCGCAGATAAGGAGAGCCCGATGCATCTTTGCCGGAAAATAAAAGACAAATACCCTTATCTGCCTACTTATCTTTTGTTAAACAGTCCTTCCGATATGGTTTTTGTGGAGAAACAGAAAGCCATAGGGGTGCCGTTTGATAACTTTTTCGTTTGGACCGGTGAATCGAAGGTGTTTTTTGCCATGGTCTCCCTGCTTGAGGACCGGGTAAATGTTGAAAATGACACACAAAAGGGCCTGACCGGCGTTATTCTTCTTGCTGAAGATTCCGCGGATTACTATTCAAGCTATCTGCCAATGCTTTATAGTCTGGTAATGGATCAGACCAGGAACCTTATTGAAGATGTTTCAACCGATGAGCTTTATAAGGTATTGAAACTCAGGGCACGTCCAAAAATACTTCTTGCAACAAACTGGGAAAATGCGGTTAATATTTTCAATAAGTACAGAAATAACCTGCTTTGCGTAATATCAGATATCAGGTTTCCGAGAAACGGAACGATGAACGATAAAGCAGGATTTGAGCTTATTCAGCATATTAAAGAACACCTGCCTAACCTGCCTACGGTACTGCAATCTTCTGACCCTGAAAATGCCAGGTATGCCTTCACACTAAAATCAAATTTTATAAACAAGAATTCGGCCAGCCTTCTTCAGGATCTGAAGTCATTCATCAATTACTACCTGGGCTTTGGCCATTTTGTTTACAGGGACAACCAGGGCAAACAGATTGCCGTAGCAAAATCGATGAAGGAATTTGAAGCTTTTCTGGAAACAGTACCTGAAGATTCACTTGCCTACCATACCCTGAGAAACCATTTTTCATCATGGCTCATGGCCAGGGGAGAGGTCAAAATTGCCAAAATGATATATCCGCTGACAATAACCGATTTTACCAGCATAAAGGAACTAAGGCAGTTCCTAATCGGTATTATCAGGAAGCGGAGGCAGGAGATGAATAAAGGCAGGGTGATAAATTTTGAAGTTTCAACCGCAATTGATGAAACAAATGTTGTGAGTCTCTCTGCAGGTTCGCTTGGCGGAAAGGGGAGAGGCCTGGCATTTATTAACACTCTGATTTATAGTTTTGAGCTTGGAAAACTGATACCGGGGATAAATATAATAACACCGGTGACAGCCATAACAGGTACAGATGAGTTCGATATGTTTATGGAGCGGAACCACTTGTGGAACTTTGTAAAGGAGGAAAGGAATTTTCAGATAATTCAAAAGACTTTTTTGGGAGGCAACCTGAGCTACACCCTGGAGAAAAAATTACGTGCATTCCTGAATCAAATTACCAAACCTCTGGCTGTCAGATCATCAAGCCTTTTTGAAGACTCAATGAGCCAGCCATTCTCGGGTATTTTCGGGACATATCTTCTGCCCAACAACAATCCCGATCCTGAGATCAGGCTAAGACAATTATCGGATGCTATAAAACTTGTATTTGCATCGATCTATTCGGGTGATGCAAGAGCTTACTTTGACGCTATACATTACAAGGTGGAACTTGAAAAAATGGCTGTTGTTATACAGGAGGTTGCAGGGAATAAATATGAGGATGTATTTTATCCGCATATAAGCGGATCGGCGCAATCATATAATTTCTACCCTGTTGCCCACATGACGCCTAAAGACGGATTTGCAGTTGTCGCTGTCGGGCTGGGGCAATATGTGATGGAAGGTGAAATGGCTTACAGGTTTTCTCCTGCATACCCCTCACTTGAGATCATCTCCCAGAAAGATCTTTATAGAAACTCACAGGTCTGGTTCTATGCTGTTGATCTGGCAAAGAAAGATCTCAATCTTCTTGAGGGTGAAAATGCAGGTCTGAAAATACTCGACATAAGCAACGCAGAGCGACATGGGACAATAACCCATACTGCATCAGTCATGAATGCCGATAATGATACGATTACTCCCGGGCTGGATTCCCGCGGACCAAGGGTAATTAATTTTGCCGATATTCTGAAGTACGGGTATGTTCCGCTGGCTTCGACTCTTAAAACAGTAATGGATGTTGTTACAGAGGCTTGCGGAACTCCTGTTGAAATAGAATTTGCCCTCGACCTTAATAAAGACGAATCGGGGAACGCTTCATTTTATCTTCTTCAGTTAAAGCCTCTTCTCGGAACGGGGGCAGGATATAATATTGATCCTGATACGATATATGAAAAGGAGCTTGTTCTTTTAACCAGGAAAAGCATGGGCAACGGTATTATAAATGATATTACCGATATGATCTTTATTGATCCTGAAAAGTTTGATAATACCCTTACTTTGAAGATGGCAGAAGAAATTGCACGTGTAAATGAAAAAATGGTAAGGGAAGGCCGTAAATATGTGCTTATTGGTCCGGGCAGGTGGGGTTCAAGAGACAGATTTCTTGGAATTCCTGTGGCCTGGCCCCAGATCTCTAATGCAAAAATCATTGTTGAACTGTCTCTGTCTGATTTTCACCCTGATGCATCACTCGGTTCTCATTTCTTTCATAATGTAACTTCAATGAATGTCGGATATTTTTCAGTCGGGCAGAATCCTGCAGATGATATTATCTGCTGGGAAAACATAAGAAAGCAGGAGGTGGTTTGGAGCGGAGAATTTTTTAAGAATGTAAGGTTCGGCAAACCTCTTTTAATAAGGATGGACGGAAAGAAAGGAATGGCGGTAATCTCAATAAATCAATAAAAAAGGAGGAAAATGAGCATAATAGAAGGAGTCCTTGATCTTCAGAAATACGATTTTACTGATACTTCATTCGATCTTCTTATGCAGAAACGGATACATCGTGTATTGATAATCTGCAGTAATTATGACAATTACATGCTTGAGGAAGATGGAAGGATCGATGAACAGATATTCAATGAATATGTCGCCCTTAACCTGAGATATCCTCCGACATTTGTTCAGACCGACAATGCCGAAGACGCCTTCAGAATTCTTCAGGATGGCAATATAGATCTGGTTATTTCCATGCTTAGTCTGAGAGGAACCGATGTGTTTGTTCTCGCCAAAAAAATAAAAGAAAAACACGAAAGCATTCCGATTGTTGTCCTGACATATTTTTCTCGGGAAGTATCGCTGCGTCTTGAGGGAGAGGATCTCAGCGCAATTGATTACGTCTTCTGCTGGCTTGGTGATGCTTCGCTGATACTGGCGATCATCAAACTTATTGAAGACAAGATGAATGCTGAGTTTGATATTGAAAACATTGGTGTCCAGGCAATTATTCTTGTCGAGAACTCAATCAGGTATATCTCATCGTACCTGCCGAACCTTTACAGGATTGTGCTTCTTCAATCACTCGATTTTCAGCGTGAAGCTCTAAATGAACATCAGCGGATGCTGAAAATGAGGGGACGGCCTAAAATACTGCTTGCCAACAACTTCAACGATGCTTTCAGCCTTTATAAAAAATACAAGTACAACGTTCTTGGAGTAATCTCCGATATCAGTTACAAGAGAGACAATGTCACTGATGAAAATGCCGGAATAGAGTTGTGTAAGGTTATAATGACTGATGACGACAAAGTGCCGTTTTTACTCCAATCGTCGAGTATTGTTCACAAAAAGATGGCAGAGGAGCTTGGAGCAGGATTTATTAACAAGTATTCCAAATCGTTATCACTTGAGCTGAGGAACTTCATAATCCAGAACCTGGCATTCGGACCTTTCGTCTTCAAGAATCCTGAAACTATGGAACCGATAGCAATAGCAACCGATCTGCAAAGTCTTCAGCAGAAGCTGCTTACTATTCCGGACAAAACCCTTGAATATCACGCAATACGGAATCATTTTTCCAAGTGGTTGAATGCCAGAGCCCTGTTTCCTGTTGCCCAGATGTTTAAGTATATCAGCAAGGAAGATTTTGAAACAATGGACGAGATGAGGCGATTCCTTTATGTCGCCATTTCAAGCTTCAGACTTGGAAAGGGCAGGGAGTAATTGCCAAATTCGATAAGACAAGCTATGATGAATACCAGGTATTTTCACGTATAGGAGATGCTTCAATAGGTGGAAAAGCAAGGGGACTTGCATTTATCAACAGGATAATCAAGGATAACAAGCTTTACAGTAA
>CAYPKL010000390.1:0-2918 GCA_964411285.1 uncultured Rikenellaceae bacterium | reverse complement strand
TGTTCTGTTAAGGTTTAACCTGACTTAAAATTGCATCCGGGTGAAAATTAATCCTGATTAGCGGTTTTTTTATATTTTTGCAAATTAATTATAAAATATGGAAGTCAGTATTTTGTTCTGGATCGGGTTTCATTTGTTCATCTTTTTTATGCTGGCGCTCGATCTGGGAGTGTTTAATAAAAGGGCTCACAAAATTGAGGTGCGCGAAGCCCTGATATGGAGCGGTGTGTGGATTTCGCTTGCATTGGTTTTTAATGTTTTTATACTGGTGGAATTCGGAAAAACGAAAGCCCTTGAGTTTCTTACAGGTTATGTTATAGAATATTCATTAAGTGTCGATAATATCTTTGTCTTCATTCTGATCTTCACTTATTTTTCAGTTAAATCCCAGTATCAGCATAAAATATTGTTCTGGGGTATTCTGGGTGCCCTGATAATGAGGGGTATTTTTATATTTGCCGGGGTCACACTGATAACCCGGTTTCACTGGATAATACTTATTTTTGGTGGATTCCTTGTAATTACGGGTATTAAAATGCTGCTTCAGAAAGAAGTTGCTGTCGATCCTGAAAAAAACAAACTATTAAAGGTTTTCAGAAGATTTTTACCTGTCACCGAGTCACTTCACGGAGACAGGCTTTTTGTCAGGCAGAATAAAAAGTTATTTGCAACTCCGCTTTTTATGGTTCTGCTTGTAATAGAATCGTCGGACCTGATTTTTGCTGTTGACAGTATACCTGCAGTACTGGCGATAAGTAAGGAAACATTCATAGTTTACACATCAAATATTTTTGCCATTCTTGGGCTTCGCTCATTGTATTTTGCCATGTCAGGGATAATGGGATATTTCAGGTACCTGAAAGTAGGCCTTGCTTTTGTTCTGACATTCGTGGGACTAAAAATGCTTTCTTCTTATTTCCATTTTGAGATTCCGATTATTTTATCCCTGGCCATTATTATCTCCATACTATTAATATCTGTCCTCGCTTCGGTGTTGATAAAAAAGAAATAAACTTCTTAAGGTCAGCTTAAAGAAGAAAACTGGTACTCTTTTCAAAGTAAAATATTAATTTTACAAATCAGTTTGTGAAGGTATTTAATATTCTTTTTTTAATAAGGGCGAACAAGAATGATTTCGCACAGGCAAAAACCAGTTACCCAGTGGCTGTTAATAATTCTTTTTCTGATAGTCTCTGCAAGCAGCATAATCCTTGGTTATTTATATTATAAAAGCCAGAAAACCAGGCTTCTGAATGACAAAAAGCTCGAACTTTCGGGCATAGCTGATCTGAAAGTCATGCAGATTGCCCAATGGCGGAATGAGCGTATCGGAGATGCAGTCCTGCTCGGGGAAAATACTCCGTTTATTAACCAGATTTGCAATTACCTGGATGGCACTGACGACAAGAAATTACCTTTGGAGATTCTTGGATCTCTTAAATCTATTACCAGAAATCCGGAATACAGGAATGTTCTTCTGATCGATTCAGCCGGTAAAGTTCGGCTCTTTTATCCTTCACGGGATACAATTATAGGTAGGTACCTGACAAATTTATTACCCGAACTTCTCAAGCTTCAATCTCCCGTTCTTACCGACCTTCATGAGACGAATAAGGTAAGTTACACCCAACTTGACCTGATTATTCCGATTCTAAAAAAAGAAAAGGCTGAAAATTTAGTTGTTGGTTTGCTCGCCGTTAGAATTGATCCGGGAGAGGTTCTCTATCCTCTTGTCAATACCTGGCCAGTACCGAGCAAAACGGCAGAATCTTTACTTGTACGGCAGGAGAATGATGAAGTTGTTTTTCTGAATGAGCTTAGATTCAAGAAAAATTCAGCCCTTGAATTGCGGAAAAGTATTTCAGAAGAAGAGCTGCCCGCTGCAATGGCTGTAAGGGGAATAGATGGAACAATCGATGGAACAGATTACAGGGGATTATCTGTTGTCGCTGCAATGAAAAAAGTACCCGGATCGCCCTGGTTCATGGTAGCAAAGATCGATCATAATGAGGTTTTTACTGCACTGAACCGGCAAATGGCCATGATTATTATAATCATAATTCTTTTTATTCTCACTATCGGGTTGCTGTTGGGGTTCATTGAGTGGAATGAAAATGTACGGTTTTTTCGCGAAAAGTATGAAGCCGAACTTGACCATCTTGCTTTACGGAAGCATTTTGATTATATTCTGAAATATGCAAACGATATTATTTTCCTGGCTGATAGTGATCTTGTTATTATTGAAGCAAATGACCGGGCTTTAGAGGTTTACCAGTGGAGCAGGGGTGAGCTGATCGGAACGAACCTGTCGAAACTGACTGCTCCGGCAAGCCTGAAAGCTATGGAGACTGAAAAAAAGTTACTTGAAAAGGAGGGCTCTGCAACTTTTGAAACAACGCATAACAGGAAAAACGGGTCGTCAATCCCTCTTGAAATAAGTGCACGGCAGGTTGAGATTGAAGGCCTTAAATACTTCCAGTATATCTGCCGCGATATTACTGATCGCAAACAATCCGAATTAATACTCAGGGAAAGCGAAGAACGATTCAGAAAAATATTTGAAGAGAGTCCCTTTGGCATTGCCATGACAGGGAAGGACCTTGGGATAATCAGGGCTAATAATGCTTTCTGTAATATGCTTGGTTACAAAGAGGAGAATCTTAAATCACTGACATTCAAGGATTTTACACATCCTGATTATATTGAGCGTGATAAAATTGCAATGCTGCGGTTAACCGCTCAGGAATTGCCATTGTACCATGTTGAAAAGCAATATATTCGGAAAGACGATAGAGTGATATGGGGTTCAACAACTGTTAGCATAATCAGAAACGATAAAGAAGAAGTCCAGTATTTTCTTGCAATGGTTGAAGATATAACTCAGAGGAAACAGGCTGAGGCAGAGCTGGAAAAATCAT
>CAYPKL010000389.1:0-4978 GCA_964411285.1 uncultured Rikenellaceae bacterium | reverse complement strand
TCAGGTGATTTTATAAAAATTGATAAGTAAATCGGTATTTTTATTATTGGAATTTGCAAAACAGAAAACAGTATTATTACATTAAACTGCATTATTATGAAAACTTACAGGAAACACATACTTTCTGTCTTTCCTCTTTACCTGAAAGGAATTTTAATTACAGTACTGCTCGCCGGACTAATTACCCGGAGAGGTAATGCCCAGGAAGAACTTAATGTTATAAAGAACAGCTGGCTTGAATATACAGATGCCTCAAATTCGTTGTATCACTATCTTTCAGGCAGAGCATATAAGTTACTTAACGAACGTTCGGAGAAAATATCTGAAATATCTTCTCAGGACCAATGGCAGAAAAGACAAACCTTTATTAAAGAAACCCTGAAAGATATTTTAGGTCCGTTTCCTGAAAAAACACCATTGAATGCAAAAATCATCAGAACTATTGAGAAAGAAAGTTTCAGGGTGGAACATATAGTTTTTGAATCTCAGCCGGGATTTTTTGTGACTTCCTCGTTGTATATTCCTTCCGGACTCAAAAAACGGATTAAGGCACCAGCTGTTATTTATTGCAGCGGACATTCAGAGGATGGTTACAGGAGTCCGGTATATCAGCACGTAATTCAGAATCTGGTAATAAAAGGATTTATTGTTTTTGCATTTGATCCGGTTGGTCAGGGCGAAAGGCTTGAATATTATAGTAATACAACAGGAAAGTCGATGGTGGGAGGACCGACAAAAGAACATTCCTATCCGGGAGCCCAGGCTTTTATAGCAGGAAGTTCACAAGCTCTCTATATGATATGGGATGGTATAAGGGCAGTTGATTACCTTTTGACAAGAAAAGAAGTAGACCCCTCAAGGATAGGAATTACCGGCCGGTCGGGAGGTGGAACACAATCAGCATATATTGCTGCCGCTGATAATCGTATTTATGCTGCCGCACCTGAAAACTACATCACAAATTATACAAGGTTATTTCAGTCCATAGGACCCCAGGATGCCGAACAGAACCTGTATAATCTTATCAGCCGCGGGCTTGATCACCCTGATTTTTTGATGGTAAGGGCTCCTAAACCTGCTTTACTGATCACTACAACAAGGGATATGTTCAGTATACAGGGTGCCAGAGAGACTTATGCTGAGGTTTCGCGGATTTATAAGTCGTACGGGAAGAGCGATTTTTTCTCAATGACAGAGGATGATGCTCCCCATGAGTCAACTGTGAGGAACAGGGAAGCAATGTATGCTTTTTTTCAAAAATTCCTTAATAATCCCGGAACCCCTCTTGACATAAAAACAATGCTTCTTTCAAAAGAGGAGCTCCAGGTAACTCCAACAGGACAGATATCAACTTTATTTCCGGGAGAGACAGTTTTCAGCCTGAACCTGAGGCTGGCAGAAAAACTGGAGGACAAACTGAACATTTCAAGAAAGAATCCGGAATTGTTCTTCCAGGGTGTGAGCCATTCAGCTGAAACGCTCTCAGGTTATACGGTTCCTGATTTTCAGACTGAGCCAATATTTACCGGTCGTTTTCTCAGAGATGGATATTCAATTGAAAAATATTTTATAAGAGGAGAGGGAGATTACATTATCCCATATCTGATGTTTATTCCGGAGAATGCCGGCAAAATTAGCATGATCTACCTTCATCCTGAAGGAAAGTTGACTGATGCATTAACCGGAGGTGAGATTGAAAAGTTTGTGAAAAAGGGGATTACGGTACTTGTTCCTGATCTGATTGGAACGGGTGAGGCAGGCCCGGGAATATTTGAAGGAGATGCCAATTTTACTGGCGCATCCCATAACTTATGGTATGCTTCAATTCTTATTAACCAAAGTATTACCGGCATACAGGCAGGAGATGTGGTCAGACTCGCCAGGCTACTGGTTAAGAATAATCCTGAGACTGAAATTTCAGGATTTGCCAGAAAAGAGATGGCCCCGGTGATGTTGCATGCTGCTGTTTTCTCCCCTCTTATCAGAAGTGTTATACTGGCTGAAGCTTATACATCGTACAGGTCAATTGCCGCAAGCAGGTTTTATAATCCTCATTTTATTCATAGCGTCGTTCCCGGAGCCCTGAAGGAGTATGATCTTCCGGACCTTGCAGGATTAGTTGCCCCGCGGAGGTTATTTATAATCGGACCTGTTGATGCTACAGGAAATAGGGAGGATAGAGATGAAATTGAGCGGGATCTTGAAATCGTCAGAGCAGCATTCAGGTATAAAAGTGCTGAGGATAAGCTGGAAATAATTACCGACAGTAAATCTGGTTCCGATTTTGTTGAAGACCTGTCATTTGAAGAATTTTAAGATTTAAAAATACCCTGTTTACGGACGAAATATGGTTATTGATCAAATTTGGTGCTAAGATTAGCCGAATTATATGTAAATTAGCCTTGAGATAATTTGTAGGGTTATACTAAGCAACCTTTTATCTTCCAGCTATTTTAAGGTCTTTGTTATGATAAGTGAAAGCGTCATAAGGAACCTGAGCTTTACTGTACAAATTAAAAAGAACAACTTGTAAGTGAATCTTTTTAAAGAATTTATTTATTGAAGAGGTTTATTTTGGATTACTTAATTTTTGTTTTGGAGAATATAACCGGAAAAAATATCGAACCCTGATGAAACAATTGAAAATTTTGCTTTTGGTGACATTCGTTTTTCTTTTTGCAGAATACACTAATGCACAGTGTATTGCCCGTTCTTCTGCGCCCGGTACAGATGCTCAGAGTGTCTGTATTAATACTCCAATAAATACTATAACTTATCTGGCTGTCAGCGGAGTAACCAGTGTAACGTCATTAAATCTCCCGACAGGTGTAACTGGTTCATTCTCATTAGCAACATTGACTTATACCATCACAGGAACTCCAAGTGTATTAGGTGCTTATACCTATGTCCTTAGTACATTAGGAGGTTGTACAGGTATTATAAGCGGTTCCATAACGGTAACACCCGACCAGGCCATAGCCCTGACATCCGGTGCCGGTACAAATTCCCAAACGGTTTGTGCGGACAGCCCCATTTCAAACATAACTTATCTGGTCTCGGGAGGAGGCACCGGAGCAGGTGTTACAGGCTTGCCTGCCGGCGTAACGGGTGCTTTCAGCTCAGGAGTATTTACAATCAGCGGCACTCCGTCAGCAACTGTCAGCGGAGTATTTAGTTATACAGTAACAACAACGGGTACCTGTAACCCTGCCATTGCATCAGGAACAATCACTGTAAATGCTTTACCTGCCACAACAGCCTCCAATAATGGTCCTGTATGTGTCGGATCTACATTAAGCCTTACCGGAGGACCCTCAGGTGGCGGGTACACCTATGCCTGGACCGGCCCTAACAGTTTCACATCAACAAACATTAGTCCTAATGTCTCCACTAACGCTACAGTGGCAATGTCAGGAACCTATACCCTGACTGTCACAAGGACAAGCACTGGTTGCAAAAGTTCAGCTTCGACCGATGCAGCAGTCAATTCCAATCCGGTGGCAACAGCTTCCAGCAACAGTCCTGTTTGTGTTGGGGCCACAATTAACCTTACAGGAGGACCATCGGGTGCTTACACATATTCCTGGGCAGGACCAGGTGGTTATACTTCGACGCTTCAGAATCCCGTAAGAACATCCGCAACCACTTCTATGGCAGGTATTTATACTCTTACAGTTACTAATACCAATGGAGGATGCCAGGGTAATATCTCCACATCTGTGATTGTAAACGCCCTTCCTGCAGCAACTGCATCAAATAACGGACCTGTTTGTGTTGGGACAGCTTTAACTCTGACCGGCGGTCCTTCTGGAGCATCATATTCTTATTCCTGGAGCGGACCGAATAGTTTTACTTCAACACAAATGAGTCCTGCTGTGTCTACAGCCGCTGCCCTGACAATGGCCGGTACGTATACTCTTACGGTTAGAAACAACACTACAGGATGTCAGAATACTGCAGCTACAAATGTTACGGTAAATGCGTTGCCTGTTGCAACAGCGTCAAATAACGGACCTGTCTGTGTCGGGACTCCAATAATTTTATCCGGCGGACCTGCGGGGATGACAACTTATTACTGGACCGGACCAAACAGTTATACATCAAATCAGCAGAACCCTGTTGTTTCATCAGCTTCAACTGCAGCAATGGCAGGTACATACACCCTTACTGTAACCAATAATAACGGATGCCCTGGCACTGCAACAACTGTTGTTGCTGTAAATAGTGTGCCAGTTGCAACTGCCACAAATAATGGACCTGTTTGTGCGGGACAACCTCTGATACTAACAGGGGGACCTGCTGGAATGCTGACATATTCCTGGACAGGACCCAACGGATTTGTATCCCCATTGCAAAGCCCTACGGTATCAGCAGTATCTACTGTCGCTATGGCCGGGATTTACACTCTGACGGTGACAAATGGCACCTCGTGCACCAGTATTGTTACTACCACGGCGGTTGTAAATCCTTCTCCTGTAGCCACTGCATCTAATACCGGACCGGTATGTGTGGGCACGGCTCTAAACCTTACAGGGGGACCAGCAGGAATGACGACTTATTCATGGACAGGTCCAAACAGCTTTGCATCAAATCTTATGAGTCCTCCGGTTTCTGCAAGTGCAGCAATTACAATGTCAGGTATTTATACACTTACTGCTACTACTGCCAATGGTTGCCAGGATACTGCAACTACCAGAGCGTACGTCAACGCAGTACCAGTTTCAAATGCGGGTACGGGTGGGACAGAATGTGATCTTAGTTTCCTACTGAATGCCGTTCCCAGCGTGGGAACCGGATTATGGACAATGGTAACCGGAACAGGTACAGCTGCTTTTGCTCCAAATGCAAATACAGCCGGGGCCATGGTAACCGTTACTGCATATGGTACCTACACATTCAGTTGGACAGAAACAAATGGGCCATGCACAAGCAGCTCAGTGATCACTGTGAATTTCTATCAGCAGCCGGTTGCCAATGC
>CAYPKL010000388.1:0-3872 GCA_964411285.1 uncultured Rikenellaceae bacterium | reverse complement strand
GGCTGGCAGAATATGTCAAATACAACCACACAAACTGCGGATGAAACCAAAGGACGCGACAGAACAGTAGGTACTTACGGAAACCTTGCACTATCATACAAGAATATGTTATACTTAAATGGGACCGGCAGGTATGACATTGTTTCAACTATGCCTAGCGGCGCCCGCTCATTCTTCTATCCATCGGTTTCTTTAGGATTTGTATTTACAGAGCTCCCCGGCCTGAAGGATAATAAGGTTCTTCCTTATGGTAAAATACGCGGTTCATTTGCACAAGTTGGCCAGGCAGGTACATATAATCAAAAAATATACTATGCAGGTGGTGCAAACAGTGGTTTCGTGGTCGATGGAATTACTTATCCCTTTGGAGGTATTTCAGGTTTCAGACCTAATTCAACCCTGTATGACCCGAACCTGAAACCCCAGAATACCAAGAACTGGGAGCTGGGACTCGAAATGAAATTCTTCGAAAACCGTCTCGGATTTGATTATACCTATTCAGATCAGACGGCAACCGACCAGATATTCTCAGTTCCGATGGCAGGTTCGACAGGTTACAACTCTTTCGTTACCAATGCGGGTGAAATGAGCTCCAAGGCACATGAACTTGTATTCTATGTTTCACCTGTCAGGACGCCAAATTTCGACTGGACTATAGGTGTTAACTTCACAAAAATAAAGAACGAAGTAGTCTCACTTGCTGAAGGGATTGAAAGTGTCTTTCTTCAGGGATATGTTGACCCTAATGTTTCTGCCTATGCAGGTCAGACATACCCTTCAATCAATGGAACAATGATAGCCCGGGATGAAGCAGGGAATATACTTATTGATGATGACCCTGAAAGCTATTACTATGGCATGCCATTATCTGGTGAAACCGGAAAGATTGGCGATGTATCACCCGATTTCTTTATGGCATTCACCAATACCGTATCTTATAAATGGATAAGCCTTTCCGCTCAGTTCGACTGGAAAAAGGGCGGGGACATCTATTCGGGAACAAACCGTCTGATGGGCCTTTACGGAGCTGCAGGATTTACTGAAGACCGTACTTCCACATGGCAGTATAAAGATATGCAGAATGCTAAAGGTGTCGGCGTGCTTGCAACAACAGGTGCTGTAAATAATATAACCCGCGGTGGACCTGATGATATATGGGCATATCCCGATTTCTACAACGATGTTATGGGAACAATCAGTGAAATGAACGTATATGAGAACTCATATTTTAAGCTCAGGGAAGTTGCACTTAATATTACTTTGCCGAGAAAAGTTGTTGCTCCTATAAAAATGAAAGGTGCATCGATCAGCCTGATCGGACGTAATTTCCTCCTCTGGTCAACACTTCCCAACGTAGATCCTGAAACTTCACAGGGTATGGGTAACGGTCAGATGGGTTTTGAGTATATGTCATTGCCGCAGACAACATCTTACGGGGTCACTCTTAACCTGACATTTTAACTAAAGAACAATAATTCATTAGAATATGAAAACATTCAAAATACTGTTAATAGCAATAACTTCACTGCTAATCACATCGTGCAGTGAGGATAAAATGGATGAGATCAATAAGGACCTTAACAACGCACTTCAAATGAGTGCACAAAGCGAACTTCCTGATGTCATTCTGAAATCAGCATTTGAGACCACCGGAACAGATCTTGCCTGGTATGCAACTGTTTATATTGAGCATAGCGCAGGAACCTGGGCACAATCAGCCAATGCTGATAGTCGTATAGGGCAGGAGGCCAATTCCTTATTTAACAACAACTGGAACAGCCTTTACGACGTTTTGATGATCCTCGACGACATGATTAAGAAGACTGATCCCTCAACAGGTGAAGAGGTTAATCCTTATGCCCGTGGTATTGCCCAGATCCTTACAGCTTATAACCTTGCTGTTGCAACTGATTTGTGGGGTGAGGTTCCATGGACCGAAGCTCTTAAAGGTTCAGAAATCCTTCAGCCTGTTTATGATAAGCAGTCGGTAATATATCCGAAAATTCTCCAGCTTCTTGACGATGGTATTGCAACCATGGGGACTGTTACAACTTTTTCCACAGTTGGTGACTTTATTTACGGAGGATCGGCCGCAACAGCCAAAGCCAAATGGATCAAAGCTGCAAATTCGCTGAAAGTCCGTTATACAATGAGACTTTCAAAAATTGATCCGACATCGTCAACAAAAGCTCTTGCTTTAATTGCAAGCGGTTTTGCAAGCAATGCCGACAACCTGGTTTTTGCAAAGTATGAAGCGACAGCAACAGGTGAAAATCCATGGTTTCAGTTTCTTAACGACAGGACACATTTGTCAGTGAGCCAGACTTTGTACGATATTATGACTTCAAGGAATGATCCAAGAATACCGGTTTATTTCCTTCAGGTCGATGGCGCTTACAATCCGGCACTGAATGGTATTTCACCAGAATCTCAGGGTGGAGTGTATTCAACATCAAAGCTGACAGATGAAGGAGCGACTGCAGCTACACCCCTGATGACCTATCATGAACTTAAGTTCATTGAGGCGGAAGCCAAATTCAGGACCAGCGACGCTACCTGGCAGACATCGCTTCAGCAGGCTATTGTTGCCAACTTCCTTTTCCATGGACTCACGGAAGCTGATGCCAATGCTTATTTCACTGCCAGCGTAATTCCATTACTGACTGCCGGGAATGAACTCAAAGAGATTCTTACCGAGAAGTATATTGGTTTCTATGAGTTTGAAGCTATTGAAGCATACAATGATTACAGAAGGGAGCCCTCATTCCTGACACTAAATAATCCTAACAATGCAACTACAGGATTTGTCTGGAGATTTCCTTATCCGACATCAGAAGTATCATCCAATTCAGCTAATATTCCTGACATCGATGTCTTTACCGATAAGGTATGGTGGGCCGGGGGTACGGAAAACTAAGTTTATTTAAAATCTTAATAAAAAGGAGGCTGCTTAAAAGGCCTCCTTTTTTTATGTTTTTAAATCTGCGGTCATCCGCGTTATCTGGGAGATTTTCTTTTTTTCCCGCTGATCCCGCAGATATACGCAGAAAAAAAATATAAAACACGACCGGATTAACAATCTTTTTATGCAGATTTCTGAATTGATTTAACAGATATACACTCCTCAGGGCAAACAACCATACAGGCTCCGCATCCGACACACTTTGTGACATTGACTACCGGAGCCATATTTAAAATGTTACTTCCTGTACTAAATTCGATTGCTTCATATTTACAGGATTCTTTGCACTTATTGCATTCCCTGTTATTTAAGAGCAGGCAATTCTGGAGGTTGATTTCAGCTTTTCCCATAAACAATTGATTCTTGGCTGCTGAATCAAAAAGAGTGATTGCTCCCGTCGGACATACCCTGCTGCATAAATTGCAATCCTCAAGGCAATATCCTGATTTGAAGCTGATTTCAGGTGTCATCAATGATAAAATATCTTCATTATCAATACGGCTTCTTATGAATTTTGTCGGGCACACCCTGATACAGTTACCGCACCGGCAGCACAGGCTGTTAAAAAGACCAGTCGCGGCTGAGGCTGGCGGACGGATAACTTTTCCATCAGATGGATTGTAAAGCTTTCTGATTGAGAATCCCGCAATGAGTCCGGTTCCTGACATTAAAAGATAACGCCTGCCCGGATTATATAACCGGCTATCTGATTTTTCACGGCCGGATTTTCTGTTGATGTAATCCTTTATTTCGGACATAACCATTTGTAATCCACCCAGAGGGCAGAGCTTTTTACACCATATTCCCGGCAGGAAAAAATGGATAAAAAGAAGAACAAAAAAACCCGACGACAAAATAATTGTTAAGATGCCGGCTCCCTTTATAAATATTAAAAAAAATCCATGAAAGA
>CAYPKL010000387.1:0-14036 GCA_964411285.1 uncultured Rikenellaceae bacterium | reverse complement strand
TTTGCTTAATGCTGTTTCAGCTAATACATATATGGAGCTGCCTTTCTACTATCATTTTGTAATGGGTGGTTTTGCTTTCGGAGCTGTATTTATGGCTACCGATCCTGTAACAGGATCGCAGACGGAAAAGGGAAAATGGATCTATGGTTTTCTCATCGGGGTACTTTCGATTCTCATCAGGGTTATTAATCCTGCGTATCCCGAAGGAGTGATGCTTGCTATCCTCCTGATGAACGTTTTCGCCCCCCTCATTGACTATTTTGTTGTTCAGTCAAACATTAAGAGGAGACTTGAAAGGGCTAAAGTCGCACTAAAAACCAACATAAAATGAAACAGTTCAGTAACAGGTATATATTCATTTTTTCTGCAATTATGGTAGTTGCAGTGGCGACATTGCTATCACTTGCTGCTACTTTGCTTCAACCTGCACAGGAGAAGAACCTCGAAGTTGAAAAGAAAAGGAATATGCTTGAATCCATAAATGTTCAGGTTACCCGTGAGAACACTGAAGAGCTTTACGATAAATTTATCAAGGAGAGTTTTGTGATCAATTCAAAAGGTGAACCGGTTGATGGGGTGGATGCTTTTACAGTAGTTCTCAGGAATGAACAGAAAAAGCCTCTCGGGGAGCAATTCCTGCCTGTTTTCAGGGCGGAACCTGATGACGGTGAGAAAGTGATTATTATTCCGGTTGAAGGGAAAGGACTATGGGGCCCTCTTTACGGCTATGTTTCTCTTAAATCGGATATGAATACAATCTATGGTACCAATTTCGATCATAAATCGGAGACTCCCGGACTGGGAGCAGAGATCAATACATCTGCCTTTGAAAACCAGTTCCTGGGTAAGAAACTATTTGATAATGAAAATTTTATCTCGATACAGGTACTTAAAGGAGGTGCACCCGAAGGTGATATCCACGGTGTTGATGCGATCTCTGGTGGTACAATAACCAGCAAGGGTCTTCAGAAGATGATCTTTGACTGTCTGCAGAAATATAATGGCTATCTCTTAAAAAACAGGATATAATATATGAGCAATCAGGGAAAAGAGCCGATGTTTTCGGCGAAAAATTTAAAATTGCTGACTGAACCTTTTGGGAAAAACAATCCGATAACAGTTCAGGTCCTTGGCATTTGTTCAGCACTTGCAGTTACTGTAAAGCTGAAACCGGCTATAGTAATGGCATTGTCAGTAACAATTGTCACCGCCGTGTCAAACCTTGTCATCGCTGCCATGAGAAAATCTATTCCTGACAGGATCAGGATAATTGTCCAGTTGGTTGTGATAGCCACGATGGTGATCCTTGTCGACCAGTTTTTAAAGGCTTATGTTTTTGATGTGAGCAAACAGCTTTCTGTTTTTGTAGGACTGATCATAACAAATTGCATAATTATGGGAAGGCTCGAAGCGTTTGCAATGGCAAATAAGCCATGGCCGTCATTTGTTGATGGTATTGGAAACGGAGCAGGCTATGGATTAATTCTGGTGATCGTCGCTTTCTTCAGGGAGTTGCTGGGCTCGGGAACCATTTACGGGTATCCGGTTCTTGAAAAACTTGGGATTTATAATTCAGGATACGAGAATAACGGGATGGTCATTCTTCCTCCGATGGCACTGATATTTGTCGGACTGATAATCTGGTTCCAGCGGAGCAGGGATAAAAGCCTTGTCGAAAAACAACAATAAACGATTGATATGGAAAACCTTTTGAATATATTCATAAAGTCGATTTTTGTCGATAATATGATCTTTGCCTTTTTCCTGGGCATGTGTTCCTTTCTGGCTGTCTCAAAATCGGTAAAGACAGCAATGGGACTAGGTGTTGCAGTCATTTTTGTTCTCCTGATAACGATTCCCATAAATTTTCTGCTCGAAAAATATGTATTGAAAAAAGGTGCCCTGACCTGGCTTGGTGAAAGTTTTGGAGATTTGGATCTTAGTTTCCTTACGTTCATGGTTTTTATTGCTACTATCGCTGCAATGACCCAGCTGGTGGAGATGGTCGTTGAGAAATTCAGCCCTGCATTGTACAATTCCCTTGGGATATTTCTTCCTCTGATCGCGGTGAACTGTGCAATCCTTGGCGCATCACTCTTCATGCAGGAAAGAGAGTATGAAAATGTGCTCGAAGCGACTGTATTCGGAGTCGGATCAGGAGTGGGGTGGATGCTGGCAATAGTGAGTATTGCCGCCATAAGGGAGAAGCTCAAATACAGCAACGTTCCGGATCCCCTTAAAGGTTTGGGAATAACCTTCATCCTGACCGGGCTGATGGCAATAGCATTTATGGGATTTATGGGAATTAAACTCTAAGAAATTATCTTATTATGGTTCTTGCGGTAACTACCCTGGGTACACTTTTATACAGTATTATTGTATTTCTTCTTGTTATAATGTTACTGGTGATCATGCTCCTGATCGCCAAAGATAAGTTATCACCAAAAGGTGATATAACATTGCACATTAATGATCGTGATATTGTTGTTTCACCGGGTTCGAATCTTCTTTCAACACTTTCGGGTAACGGAATATTTCTTCCTTCTGCCTGCGGGGGCGGAGGTACATGCGGAATGTGCAGATGTCAGATAGTGGAAGGAGGAGGATCAATCCTGCCAACCGAAACAGGATTCTTTACAAGGAAGGAACAGCACAGCCATTGGCGGCTTGGCTGCCAGGTAAAGATCAGGGAGGATCTCAGAATAAAGCTTCCCGAATCTGTCCTTGGTATTAAAAAATGGGAGTGTGAAGTTGTTTCCAATAGAAATGTTGCCACGTTTATTAAAGAGTTTGTTGTTAAACTGCCCGAAGGAGAATCGCTTGATTTTGAACCGGGAGGATACATCCAGATCGATGTACCAAAATATGAAACCAGTTTTAAAGACTTTTCAATAGAAGAGGAATACAGAGGGGACTGGGATAAATATAAAATGTGGGACCTTGGAATTAAGAACACCGAGGAGACTTTCCGGGCTTACTCCATGGCCAATTATCCTGCTGAAAAGAACCTGATAAAACTGAATATCAGAATTGCAACTCCACCCTGGGATAATGTCAGGAAACAGTTTATGAATGTCCCTTCGGGAATATGCTCTTCTTATATATTCTCCCTTAAGAAAGGTGACAAAGTTATGATGTCGGGACCTTATGGGGAATTCCATATAAAGGATACATCCAATGAAATGGTTTACATTGGAGGAGGTGCAGGAATGGCGCCGCTCAGGTCTCATATTTTTCATCTTTTCCATACTCTCAGGACAGGAAGAAAAGTATCATACTGGTATGGCGCACGCTCTTTGAGAGAGGTATTTTATGAAGATGAGTTCAGAGCAATTGAAAAGAAATTTCAGAATTTTAAATTTTACATTGCTCTTTCGGAACCTCTTCCTGCGGATAAATGGACAGGACTTACAGGATTTATTCACCAGGTGCTGCTTGATAATTACCTTAGTAAGCATGATGAACCCGAAGATATTGAGTACTACTTCTGCGGCCCACCGGCAATGAACGGCGCTGTTGTTAAAATGCTTGATAATCTTGGGATTCCCCAGGAGAATATTTCATTTGATGATTTCGGGATATAAAGTTTTTTTGCAATACCATGAATAACAAATTACTGCTCATTGCTTTTAGTCTTCTTTGGATCCTTTCATCCTGTAAGAAGCCTTCCACCTATGATAATTTCACAGGTTTTGCTCAGGGTACAACCTACAGCATGATTTTTGAGAACAGCGGTAACCTGGATCCTGTACAGGTCAAATCAGCTGTTGAAAAGATCCTTCGCGAATTTGATATGTCCTTATCGCTCTATCAGGATTCGTCGATTCTCTCAAAAGTAAACCGGAACGAAAACCCTGACCTTGATGCATATTTTACTGAAGCATTTGACAGGTCAGCTGAGATAAATAAATTGACTGACGGTGCGTTCGACATAACTGTTGGTCCTGTTGTAAAAGCCTGGGGTTTTGGCCCTGATTCCCGGAAGAACTTTTCTGAATCAAAGCGCGACAGCCTGATGGCCCTGGTAGGAATGGAGAAAGTGAAAATCGTAAATGGTAAGGTGGAAAAGGACGATCCGGGTATAAACCTGGATTTCAATGCAATAGCCCAGGGTTATTCGGTAGATGTTATCTGTAGCTATTTCGACAGCATGAAAATAAGCAGCTACCTGGTTGAAATTGGTGGTGAGGTAAGAGTGAAAGGCAGCAAGGGGGGTGATTACTGGAAAATCGGAATTGACAGGCCTGAAGACAACAATTTTATTCCGGGAAATAACCTGCAGGCAATTGTTAAATTGAAGGACCGGTCACTTGCAACCTCAGGTAACTACAGGAAGTTTTATGTAGAAAACGGAATTAAATATTCACATACCATTGATCCTAAAACAGGATACCCGGCTAAGAATCAATTGTTAAGTGCAACGATCCTTGCTGATGACTGCGGAACAGCTGATGGAATCGCCACAGCCTGTATGGTGTTTGGGAAAGAGAAAACAATTGAATTTCTTAATGATCATCCTGAGTTTGGAGCCTTCCTCGTTTATTCTGATGATAACGGCAACTTTAAAACCTGGTTGTCGGAAAAGCTAAAAGGATTTATTTCGGAACCGGCAGAGTAACTTTTTTAAATCCCTCTTACCCTCCTAAAGTATTCTTTTCCCGCAAGTCGCACAACCGGTCAGATCATCTGACGGGTTGCACCCGATGTTTGTATCCTGGGCACAGGAAATTCCCCTTTTCTGCATTTCCTTATTCCGGCTTATATGAGTTTCAGGAAACTTTCCGTTGCTTTTCAGAAGGATCCTTATTCCAAAAAAAATAAATGAGACAAGAATAAGTAATGCGCTAATTATTAATAGTTTAATAAACATATAATAGTTCTTTCTTTTTCTTTTAATCAATTATTATAATAATATTTTCCATTTGACTAGGGCTTTTTTACAAAGATATCTATCTTTTCTCTTTTTATTATAAACAACCTCTGTTTTGGTTTGTTTAATCAGTGGAAGAATAAAATAATTCAGTTTAAGATATGGATCAAAACAATAACTCTGCCGGGCAGTTTTTAAGCAAAGAAAGCATTCTTGCTGATTTCAGGCTAGCAAATCTTAGCCGTAGCCTTAGTATCATTGGAAGACGGGAAGTACTCTCAGGTAAAGCAAAGTTCGGCATATTCGGTGATGGGAAAGAGATTATTCAGATAGCGTTGGCTAAACAATTCCGGGATGGGACTGGCGGTCAGGCTATTACAGGGATCAGACCTGGATGATGGCCATGGACCTTTATAACTCTCTGGATTTCTTCCATCAGCTTTATGGCAACACCGACAAGAACATTATTCACGGAAGTGGAGGAAGAGTATTCAATAATCACTTTTCCGTACCTAATATAAATTCTGATGGAACATGGAGAGACCTTACAAAGCAGAAGAATTCATCGTCGGATATCTCACCTACTGCAGGACAAATGCCAAGGCTTCTTGGTCTGGCCTATGCCTCAAAGCTGTTCAGGCAGAACAAAGATCTTCATGGCTATACAACCCTCTCGAACAAGGGGAATGAAGTTGCATTCGGATCAATAGGTGATGCAAGCACTTCAGAGGGACATTTCTGGGAAACAGTGAATGCGGCAGCAGTGCTCCAGGTTCCGATGGCTTTATCAGTTTACGACGATGGTTATGGCATTTCAGTTCCAAAAAAATACCAGACGGCAAAAGGAAGTATTTCTGATATCCTTAAAGGGTTTGAAGATGAACCCGGTAAGCCGGGAATTCTGATCTTCAAGGGAAAGGGATGGGATTATAAAGGGCTCATACGGCTTTATGAAGAAGGTATCGCGATCTGCCGCCGTGACCATAAACCCGTAGTTTTCCATATAGAAGATGTAACTCAGCCTTTAGGCCACTCAACATCGGGTTCACATGAAAGGTATAAGAGTGAAGAGAGGTTGAAATGGGAAGAGGAATTTGATCCTTTGCGTAAGATGCGAGAATGGATCATTAATGAAGGAATTGCCACTACCGGAGAACTCGATTCAATAACTGCCGAAGCGGAGGAGGAGGCCAAAGAGTCGCGAAAAAAAGGATGGGAATTGTTTCAGTATCCGATGAAGATCGAAAGAGATGCCCTGGTTAAAATAATAAATGACCGTAGCTGCAAATGTGTTGAAGAAGTAAAAGAGGAAGCAGTCGGGGACATATCGGATGATCTTAAAAAAGTTATCTCTCCGATAAGAAAAGACAATTTTGTTGCAGCAAGGAAAATTCTGCGAAATGTCTGCGGCACCTGTCTCAAAGCCGATAATCTTAAGGAGGAGCTTCAGGGATGGCTTAAGCGGAATTATCTGGATGCAGAATCCAGTTATAACACATTTCTCTATAATGAAACACCAACCTCAGTATTAAATGTAAAGCCCGTTCCACCTGAATATTCTGAAAACTCTTCTGAAGTGGCCGGGAGGCTGATATTACGGGAAAATTATGACAGGCTTTTCACCAGGTACCCGCTTCTGGTAACTTTTGGAGAGGATACAGGTAAGATAGGAGGTGTAAACCAGACACTTGAGGGCCTGCAGAAAAAATTTGGCGAATTAAGGATCACTGATACAGGTATCAGGGAAGCTACAATTCTCGGACAGGGAATTGGTTTGGCTCTGCGTGGTATGAAGCCAATTGCGGAAATTCAGTATCTCGACTATCTCATGTATGCCCTTCAGCTTTTAAGCGATGATCTTGCAACAACTCATTACCGGACGGCCGGGAAAATGGTTGCACCGCTTATTATTAGCACGCGGGGCCATCGTCTTGAAGGTATATGGCACTCCGGATCCCCAATGAGCATGCTGATAAATTCAGTCAGGGGAGTATATGTGTGTTCGCCAAGGGATATGACGAGAGCAGCAGGTTTTTATAATACTCTGCTTGAAGGTAATGATCCGGCAATAGTTATCGAACCTCTGAACGGATACAGGCTTAAAGAGAAAATGCCTGAAAATATAGGAGAATTTAAGATCTCACTTGGAATTCCTGAAATCATTTCATCGGGCAGTGACCTTACCCTGGTAACGTACGGATCAACAGTAAGGGTGGCCGCCGAAGCGGTCAGACAGCTTTCATTGCATGGAATAAATGTTGAGCTGATTGATGTTCAGACACTTGTTCCTTTTGACATCAAGAGAATTATTCTGGACTCACTTAAAAAGACAAATCGCATTCTTTTCGTTGATGAAGATGTTCCGGGAGGTACAACAGCTTACATGCTGCAGGAGGTTCTTGAGAAGCATGGTGGTTGGAACTATCTCGACAGTCCGCCAAAAACTCTTACCGGAAAAGAGCATCGTCCGGCTTATACCACTGACGGTGATTATTTCTCTAAACCAAGCTCCGAGGATATATTCGATGCAGTTTATGAAATGATGAAAGAAGCGGTGCCGGGAAAATTTTAACCTCCCACCCCTCAAAAAGAAGGGCTATATACCATATAAGGAGATTCTCTTTTAGTGGGCCGGGGGTGTTTCTTCAATGATTCTCAGTAGTTCTGAAGCAGCTTCCCTGGGTCCCGACGACTCATATCCATGTATGCCAAGTCTGGTACGCATCTGGCCCACAAAAATTTTCTTTTTGAAAAATGATTCAAAATATTTTACAGCAATCTTTTCATGAAGGGTCCTGTATTCAGGAGGACCGAATATATTAGCAAAATAAGAATGAACCAGCCCTGTCGAAGTTGTTGTCCCCTTGCTCATTACAGCGCCGCCGCGAAAAACTTCCAGAGCCCATTCTTCTGTATCAAATTTCTCAATTACCGGATGGTCATCATCTATTTCTTCATAGTTATTCGCGTACAGGATATAATCAATTCTATGTCCCTGGACTATTGTTTCAAAGTTAGTTACAGGAAAAACGATTCTCGCATTTACCTGACTGGGATTCATAATTATTGATCTGTCGAGATGCCCGTAAGCATAACCCGGCTGAAGATCATCGAGTCTCAGAAAAGCACCTATTTCCGTACCGTAACCAACGGGATAGCCTTCAGAATCAATTTCTATTGATCCCATATCATCGGCAATTATTTTCAGATCGCGTATCTGCTTTTCTCCAAGAACGCGGAAAGCCTCAAGTGTTTCTGATTTTCCTGCACCGGTATCGCCGATCATCAGGATGGTAGCTTCCTTCTTCCCTTTTAAAAGGATCTTTACCATTGCTCCGTGGAAAGGCATATTTCCCGACTTCATCACAATAGAATTGTGAAGGGTCAGCACCATTTTCTTGAGATATCCGAAATATCCGAACTCAGGTTTTCCGGGAATAGCTCCCACAAAAATCCCATTGGCTTCATCGTGATAAAATACGGTTTTATATTTTGACAGGTTGTCGAGGGAATCGCCGGGAGCGCCGTAAATAAAAACTGCATCAGGTTTTTTCTCAAGGTCTTTATCTTCAGCAATCTGGAAAAGGTTACACATTGAAAGACCCAGATCAAAGAATGTAATGTGAAAGTAGACCATAATTATCAGCTTTCCCACTTTTGCCGGATAACATAACCAGTCATCAGGATCAAGCCTGACAAGATCAATCGGATTCTGCTGAATGCGCTTAAAATCGCCAGTCCGTTTGTTCATTGGCTGCTGAATTACAAGCGGAGGGTAAATAAGAATCTGCCTGACAAGAGGTATACTATTCAGAGACATGTATTTGATTTCGGGCCAGGAAATTTCTTTAGGCAGGGAAATGACTGCCATTTCAGCTCCGGCAGGAACCTGGCGATATACCGTAGGATGATTTCCGGTTATGTTTTCCTGGATGTGCCGGTAAACCGTCCGTATAAGGTGTGTCAGGAGTTCAATTGTTTCATTAAAGGTACGATATGGTCTTTTGTCCAGTCTGTCGCCTTCAGAGTCATTAATTATGAAACGGTCGAAATGGCGCCAGTAATCGTACAGGTACTCTACAAAATTATTTAGAAGATGTATATTTCGCAGAAAGACGGCAGATTTGCCAAAGATATGAGTTACCACATTGCTCTCGTTTTTATAAAGCAGTGTAAGTGTTTTTACCAGGTGGTCGACTGACTCGCTGTCTGCCCGGGAATTCTCAAAAATCTCCAGAAGGGGAGAATCATTATTTTCCAGATGCCTGATGCTATGATCAAGGACTTTTCTGAACTTTTCGCTTGCAAGCAGTTCTTCAGCGGTTTCGCACATCCGTTCCCGGATGTTCAGGACTACTTTGTTACTGACAATTCGTAATGTACTTCTTTGCATAAGATTCTTAATCAAATCGCTCAAAAATATTATAATATTCAATTGTTATATTGATTTATCTTAAATATTTTGCATTTAGTTTGAGAGAATTAACATATCTGTTTAATAATAATTTGTAAATTGTCGGCTAAAATGTGACTTTATGAAACCGGAGCTCGACCTGTTTGCGATACATCCGGAAGACAAGATACCGGAAAAAGGAAAAGTTCTTATTTCTGAACCTTTCCTTGCGGATAGTTTTTTCAATCGCAGTATTGTATATCTGACTGATCATAATCCCAAAGGTTCAGTAGGATTTATCCTGAATAAGAAACTTGACATCAGGATCAGTGATGCTGTCACAGGTTTTGAAGGGTGGGATGAAATTCTTAATATGGGAGGTCCTGTTGCTCCGGATACTCTCCATTACCTTCACGTCCTTGGTAATCTGATACCACACAGCGTTCCTATTGAAGGCAGTATATTCTGGGGTGGCGATTTAGATACTATAAGAGGATTGATCAAAACAAATTCAATTAAACCATCGCAGATAAAATTTTTTCTTGGCTATTCAGGCTGGTCTGCAGGGCAGCTTGAGAGAGAGCTTAATGAAAACTCCTGGGTAATTGCCAAAGTAAAATCAGAAACAATCATGTCGACCTGGGCAGGGGACAGCTGGAAAAGCCTGCTTCGGTCTTTCAAAAACAAATACAGAATGTGGGCTGATTTTCCGGAATCACCGGAAATGAACTAAATATGCAGTATCCTGTAAACCAACTCTTTTAAAAGATCTCCGGGTTCGGTGCCTATGTCTCCGTAACCTTTTGATTTCATATCAAAAGTCCTCAGCAATTCTATTATTTTCACAGTTTTCGATCCATTGTATCTTATAGCTGCCGCTTCATAGTCTTTGACAAAAAATGGATTAACCTTAAGAGCTGAAGCAACATTGTTTTTTGATTTATCTGTGAGATGATGATATGTCAGAATCCTTGTGAAAAGAATGAAGAGAGATGCAATAGTCAGGTTTATGGGATTGTCTTTGGGATTATTTGCAAAATAGTTTATTATCATGTTAGCCTTTAAAATGTTTTTATCTCCAATGGCCTTTTGAAGCTCAAAATTATTATAATCTTTACTTATTCCAATATTTTTCTCTATCAAAGCTGTGGTTATCAGATTCTTGCCGGCAGGAAGCGTGATAAAAAGCTTATCCAGTTCGTTGACTATCTTATGCAGATCCGCACCAAGAAACTCAGTAAGCATTGCTGAGGCATTTGGGTCAATCTTAATTCCTTTCCCCATCAGATACCTTTCGATCCATGCAGGAACAAGGTATTCGCGAAGTCGCATTGATTCAAAATATACACCCTGATTTTCAAGCATTTTGAAAAACCTGGTCCTTTTATCAACAACCTTATATTTATAATTAATTACGAGAATTGTTGAAAGTTGAGGTTTCTCAAGATAAAAAGTCAGGTCCTCGATTTTCTTCAATGATTGTGCCTCTTTTATGATAACAACCTGATGACTTGCCATCATCGGAAACCGCCGGGCTGTATCGATAACTGACTGGATTGTGGCATCTTCACCATAAACAACTATCTGGTTGAATGCTTTTTCGGAGTCGGAAAGCACTTTATCCTCAATGAAATCTGTAATAAGATCCATGTAATAAGGTTCATCTCCGGCGAGGAAATAGACCGGTTTAAATATCCTTTTCTTAAGGTCAGAAATTATTTCTTCGTACGTTACCGGCATTCTCAGAATCTAAGATGTTTCACAGAAGTCCCGTTATCTTTTATTTCTCTTAATGCATCTATACCTATCTTAAGATGCATCTCAACGAACTTGTCGGTGACAAGGCGATCGCTGGCTTCTGTTTTAATGCCGGTTGAGATCATAGGCTGATCTGACACCAGCAGTAAGGCTCCTGTTGGTATCTCGTTTGCAAATCCGACAGTAAAAATTGTTGCGGTCTCCATATCGATGGCCATTGCCCGCGTTTTTACGAGATACTTTTTAAAACGATCATCATATTCCCAGACCCGGCGGTTTGTTGTATACACAGTTCCGGTCCAGTACTCCTTGTTGTGCCGGGTAATAGTGGCTGAGATCGCACTTTGCAGCTTAAATGCCGGGAGGGCCGGAACCTCGATGGGAAGATAGTCATTTGAAGTACCGTCACTTCTTATTGCCGCAATCGGAAGAATAAGGTCTCCAAGAGTATTCTTCTTTTTTAATCCGCCGCATTTCCCCAGAAACAATACAGCAGAAGGACTGACAGCACTCAGCAGATCCATGGCAGTTGCAGCATTTGGACTCCCCATCCCGAAGCTGATAATTGTAATTCCGTTCGCAGAGGCACTTGGCATGTTTTTGTCTTTGCCATCAACTTCAACATTGTTCCATTTTGCAAATAGCTCAACATAATACAGGTAATTGGTGAGAAGGAAATGTTTGCCGAATGTTTCAAGACTCTTTCCTGTATATCTTGGAAGCCAGTTATTAACAATATCTTCTTTGGTTTTCATAAGCATATTAATGGTTGGAATTATCTCAATATATTTGAACAGGTAAAAATACAAAAGTAAGTTGAATCAGTTGAATCTTCCTACATATTCATTCAGAATAACCGGCGAGGAGGGATCAGAGTTGATTTTTGATCCCATAAGGAAAAAATATGTCAGACTTACTCCCGAGGAATGGGTCAGGCAGAATTTTGTTCAGTACCTGATTCAGAAAGGTAAATATCCTCCCGGGTTAATTGAAATTGAAGTGATGTTCAAACTCCATAAAAAGCTGATAAAAAGAATTGATATCAGAGTACGTGACCGGTCAGGTAATCCTGTTCTTCTGGTTGAATGCAAATCTTATAAAGTAGATATTGACGATTTAAAAGTAAAAGATCAGATAGGCGAATACAATATGCATTTTAAGGTACCTTTTGTAATCATCACCAATGGAATGGATCACTATGCTTTTAAGTATGACCCTGAAAAGAATCAATATGATTATCTGATGGTAATCCCTCTTTATGAAGATCTGATTACATAATCAGGAAAGCCTGTTCATTACCTGCCAGCACTGGTAAAGACCTCTGGGTACATGAAAGCAGCCTTTCCACTTTCCGCCTTTAAGAGGAAGAAGAACTTCACCCCGGCGGTTCAGGTACCCAAACCACTCACCATATTCTTTATCTTTAAAGTGATCCCAGGTATAATTATGAAGTCTCTCAAACCAGTCCAGATTCTTTTGTGAACCTGTCAGGAGATATCCTTTTAACATAGTTATCATTGTTTCAATATGCACCCACCAGAGTTTCTGATCCCACTCAAGCTGCTGGACAGGATGTCCGAGTCTGTCCATGAAGTAAAATATTCCCTCAAATTCCTTATCCCATCCATACTCCAGTGTGCGAAGTGCAATATCATTTGCCCGAATGATCAGATCCGGTTTGTTCATCCGGACCCCCAGATCCATAATGAACCACATTGCCTCGAGGGCATGTCCGGGATTAAGTAATCTTCCTTCAAATGTATCCGACAGTTTTCCGTCTTCAGTGATATTTTCAACGATAAGACCCAGATCGGGTTGATAAAAAAGATCCATTACTTCGTGAATGCAGGCATTGATGGTTTCCTCAAGGAACTGCTTGTCAACCAGATGTTCTATTTCCAGGGAAAGGTTGCAGAGGATCATCGGCAATGCGAAGTTTTTAAGGTTCCGCGTTCCCGGATGAGCTTTATTCCACTTGTCTTTGGGATTTCCGGTTTTTGATAATATAATTTCGAACGTCTTTTTTGCAATGTCAGCATACTCCTGGTTGCCGGTTGCCAGGCTAAGTTGTCCGAATGCCATTGCGGCAAAAGTATATGAAAAAATGTTGTATGGTTCTATCAGAGGTTTTCCTTCCCTTGTAAGTGAAAAATACCAGTTGTAATTTCCGTCGTGCCCGAATTTTCTTAGAAACTCGCCCCCGTGAACCGCGCAATCCAGCCATTCCTTCCGTTTTCCCAATTTGTTGCATAACATCGAGAACATCCATACCTGCCGGCCCTGCAGCCAGATAAATTTATCCGTATCAAACACTTTTCCATCGCGTAAAAGACAGGTATAATAGCCTCCCATCTCATTGTCAATGGAGTGGTTCAACCAGAAGGGAAGAACATTTTCCAGAAGCTCCTTTTCATATTGTGATGCTAACGATTTGAAATTCATAGCTGTAATATTTATAATTATTTTATCCACATTTTTTCTATCTCTTCAAGCGATTTTCCTGTTGTCTCAGGTACCTTTTTCCATACAATCCACATATATGGCAGGCACATTAAGGCAAAAAGGATAAAAGTACCAGCCGGACGCAGATTTTCCAGTAGCCATGGAGTCAATTGTCCTATCAGATAGGTGCCTATCCAGAGCGAAAATCCTGCTATCGACATTGCTAATCCACGGACTCTCATCGGATACATCTCCGACAGGAGAACAAAAATTACTGCACAGATTGAAATAGCGCAACAGAAAATATAAAAAAGGAAAAAGATCAGTAAGATAACCGGAGTCAATCCCCATGAATCGCCGTATGCATAGTACAGGGCAATACATAAAAGGGAAATGATCATGCCGGATACTCCCCAGTAAACCAGCTGTTTTCTGCCTACCTTATCAATAATGATCAGTGCAATGACTGTAGTCAGCATATTAACAAGCCCTACCAGAACCTGATAGAAAAGGGAATCTCCGCTTGATAATCCGCTGTCAACGAAAATTGCAGGTCCGTAATACAGGACGGCA
>CAYPKL010000386.1:0-5704 GCA_964411285.1 uncultured Rikenellaceae bacterium | reverse complement strand
GAACACATCCTCAAGGACGCTCATCATTGTCGGACGGTCAATATTTTTCAGCTCTTTAAATTCCGAAAAGGTATCGATCAAATTAACATTTTCCATCTGGTTAATCATATTGATATTTTATTGTTAGTATTACTTTTGTCGATTTTATCTGATCAAAGTTGAATGAAAAGTCTTTATTCTCTCTTGCTTTGCCTTTTACTTTAACTTCAGTTTCCAGATCAAAGCCTCCCTTTGAGATATTTTTCAGTATCCCGTTATATTTATCTCCTTCTTTGGTTACCACTGTTACCTTATGGCCTTCATTTTTATAGTACTGTTCTATTACTACAAACGGCATATCGAGACCTGGTGAAGAAACCTGCAGCTCAAAATCTTCAACATCCCGGTCAAGGCTATTTTCCAGATGCCGGTGCAACGCAGTACATTCATCAATAGTGATACCGTCGTTCTTGTCGGCAAGGACAGTTATTTTATTTGAGCTGCTTACTTTTACAGCAACAAGGAACAATCCGGTATCACTGATAAAGTCTTTAACCAAACTCTCTATTTTATCCCTGTCTGTCATTCTCCGAAAAAAGATAATAAAATAGGGGACTTTGGTCCCCTAGGTTTCAATTGCCCCTCAATTCGGTTGCAAAGGTAATTAATATTTTGAAAATAACAAGCTTTTATTCAAAAAACAGTTATCCTGTCAGTCACTTATGTTAATTTTAACTGAAGTTTCTTTCATTCCTTTTGATTCTGCTTTCACCAGAAATGATCCTGTTGCCCCTTCCTCTGCCCTGACGATTACCAGGCACAATCCATTATAGGCTTTTCCGGATGATGCCTGAAACGGATCATGACTTGTGGCATCACCGTTGTCAACAGCTATAATTTTCCCCGGTCCGGTAATACTGAAATTTATCAGGTTACTGCTGCGAGGGACAAGCTGTTTGTTTTTGTCCTCGATTCTTACAGTAATAAAAATAAGATCAGAGCCATCGGAATGAACAGCCGGACGGTCGGCTGAAACGGATAGTTGTGATGCTTTTCCGGTTGTAACAACCTTATCTTCAGCCCACCTGGTTCCATTCTTATAGGCGACAACTTTGAGTTCCCCGGGTTGGTAGACAACATCATCCCAATGCAATCTGTATTCATTCCTGCCTTTAATCTTTTTTCCCAGCGATTTTCCGTTAAGAAATAATTCGGCCTCATCGCCTGAAGTATAAACATGAACCGGAGTTACTTTGCCTTTTCTGTCAGGCCAGTTCCAGTGCGGGAGAATGTGAGCCATAGGGAGATCGGGCTTCCAGCGTGACTGATACAGATAATAACGGTCCTTTGGAAAACCGGCGAGGTCAATAATACCAAAATAACTGCTTCGTGAAGGAACTTCCCTTACTCCCATTTTTTCGAGCATTGCCATCGTCTGGTCATACCCCCATGTTCCCGGCTTAGTATCTGAAAGGTCACCGGCATAAGGTGTCGGTTCTCCGAGATAGTCAAATCCTGTCCAGACAAACTCGCCATAGGCTGATGGATATCTATCGAGCAAAGCCCACTGCTGGTCTGCGGTTGATGCCCATGCGGGATATGCCAGATCATATGATGATATCTGAAAGATACCTTTGCCCGGAAGATTATTGTTCAGATCGCCAGTGACTACGGGGAAAAAATATTCACCTCTTGAGCTGACAGTTGAGGCTGACTCACTTGAGTGAAATCCAAGACTTTCATTCTCTTTATGAGTGAAGAAATTTTCATATTCCGCCAGGTGATAATTTATTCCATAAATATCAAGAGTCTTCTGGAATCCGTTTGTGATTGCAATTGGATTATCACAGCCTGATGTCACCGGACGTGTATTGTCTTCCTGTTTTACAATGTTTTTCAGGTTTTCGGAAAGATATGGATTCATCTGATCGGGAACCTCGTTCCCAATGCTCCAGATAATTACAGAGGGGTGATTCCTGTCACGGCGAACCATTGCCCTCAGGTCCTCTTCATGCCATGCATCAAATATAATATTATAATCCATAGGTTTCTTCCTGAGCCGCCATGTGTCAAATGCTTCAACCTCCATCATAAATCCCATCTTATCGCACAGTTCAACAAGTTCAGGTGCAGGAGGATTATGGCTGGTACGGATAGCATTGCATCCCATTGCCTTTAAAATTTCAAGCTGCCTTTCTGCAGCCCTGACATTGAAGGCAGCTCCAAGCGCTCCCAGATCATGGTGATTGCAAACTCCTTTTATCTGAATCTTCTTACCGTTCAGGAAAAGGCCGTCGCGGGGAGTGAAATTCAACGTTCTGAAGCCAAAACTGGTTTCACAGATATCGCTGATTTCATTTCCCTTCAATACAGTCACAGCAACCCTGTAAAGCTCCGGATTATCAGTACTCCATAATGCAGGATCCTTTACAGGAATATCAAACCTGAACCTGTGATCTGCATAAGCCGGAAGAACTGCAGTTGCATATACAGGGTCGGCAACAGCTTTTTCCAATGTACCAGACTTGCTGCCGGCTTTATAAACAACCGCTCTGACAGTCACAGAAGCCGGTTGTGCATTATGATTTTCAATTTCCGCCTCAACGCTTAACATAGCCACCTCTTTTTTAATCTCCGGTGTTGTACAAAACACACCATTATAAGCGACATGAAGCTTTGATGATTTTACCAGCCAGACATTCCGGTAGAGACCCGCGCCAGGGTACCATCTTGAATCCCAATTCTTTGTGTCAAGTCTGACAGCAATAACGTTCTCCCTGCCTGTAATGATATAAGGGGTAAGATCAAGCCGGAATGAAGTATAGCCATAAGGCCATCCGCCAACAAATTTACCATTCAGCCAGACCTGTGAGTTTGCCATGGCCCCGTCGAAATCTATATAGAACTGTTTCCCTTTTTCTGTTTCATCAACTGGAAAATGCTTCCGGTACCAACCGATCCCTTTCCATGGCAGGAGGCCAGTATTATTTTCAAGAGAATCGCTGAATGGGCCCTCAATTGCCCAGTCGTGAGGCAGATCAACATTACGCCAGTTATTGTCATTAATATCCGGCTGCTGGAGACCTTCCGGTTCCCGGTTGAATGCAGCTGCATCTTCTGATGCATTGTGATATTTTATAAATTTCCAGTCGCGATTGAATGATTCACGCGATCGCGGCGATTCCTGAGCTATCAGGGCTTTGCTGAAGCCCATCGTCAGAAACAGGAACAATACTGGCAATAGTGAATTTAGTCTCATTTTAAAAAATTGTAGTAGATTTTTTCTTATTTGGATCTCTATTTTTCTCCGGGTATTGCAAAAATAAATGCCAGGTATAATACTTTTAAAATAATCACGTAAAAACAAATATTATTTTTACCAGAGTCAAAGGTAGATATTTTTGATTCGATTAAAGATGGGGTTCAGTGCCAAAAAATGAAAATAGGTTAAGAATGAGAAAAGCATCCCTGGTATGACGGGCAAAAATTATAATAAGGAAGATCAGGCTTTGCTGGCTCATTGTACATTATGTCCCCGCCAATGTGGAACGGACAGGTATAAAGGGGGAACAGGGTATTGCAAATCGGATGCCGGGATGAATATTGCCTCGATTTGCATTCACAGGGGAGAGGAACCACCGATAAGCGGCACTGACGGTATCTGCAATATATTTTTCTCTGGTTGTAATCTGAGATGTATTTATTGTCAGAATTTTGAAATAAGCCGGTCTGCAAGTGGCCGGGTAACCTCTCCTGATTTCGATGAGACTCTGAATACAATTATCCGGTTTCTTTCAAAGGGTGTAAAAGCGGTTGGTTTTGTTTCTCCCTCCCATGTGGTGCCGCAGGTAAAGGCAATTATCAGAGGCTTGAATGAGAGAGGATTCAAACCAATTACTGTGTACAATACAAATAGCTATGATAAAAAAGAAATAATCAGCAGCCTTGAAGGAATGATAGATGTTTATTTGCCTGATTATAAGTACGCATCGGCCGCAATATCAAAAGATTTATCTGATGCGCCGGATTATCCGGAAGTGGCTTTCAGTGCAATAAAGGAGATGTTTTATCAGAAAGGGTCAGTTTTGTCGACAGATGAAAAGGGCAATGCTGATAACGGAATACTTTTAAGACACCTGGTTTTACCGGGGTATGTCAATGAAAGCAAAAACATTCTTAAAAAGATTGCCGATGATATTTCAACAGGAATTAACATATCATTGATGTCACAATACCATCCCATGCCAGATGCAGGCAACCATCCTGATCTTAAAAGGATTCTGTATAAGGCAGAATACGAGGAGGTTGCAGAGTATATGGATCAGCTCGGGTTCAGGAACGGGTGGATTCAGGATATGGACAGTTATCAGAATTACAAACCTGATTTCAAGAAGGAGAATCCGTTTGAGTAAAATGAAAATTGATAGGATAAGTATGAATATAGTTGCAATTCAACTGATTAATTATTATTGTGACAAACTAATTCCTAAATTTGTGACTTAAGATTTTTGGAGGTGTCATACAGGAAAAACAAAAGGAAAATTATTAATGATCCGGTTTATGGATTTATCAGTATCCCGTATGACCTTATTTATGATCTTATTGAGCACCCCTGGTTTCAGAGACTAAGGAACATAAAACAGCTTGGGCTGACAAGCTTTGTTTACCCCGGGGCCAACCACAGCAGGTTTCAGCATTGTCTTGGAGCTTTGTATCTCATGGAAACTGCTTTGAAGACTCTTAAAAGTAAAGGTATAGAGATAACCTTTCAGGAGGAGGAAGCCACTCTTATTGCAATTCTGCTCCATGATATTGGTCATGGCCCGTTTTCGCATGCCCTTGAAAGTTCCATTATTAACGGAATCACACATGAAGATCTTTCCCTGCTTCTAATGGAAAAACTCAATAAGATATTCGATGGGAGGTTGGATCTTGCAATAGAAATATTCAGCGGGAGTTACAAAAGAAATTTTTTTCATGAGCTTATTGCAAGCCAGATTGACATGGACAGGCTGGATTATCTTAAAAGAGATTCCTTTTTTACAGGCGTTATTGAAGGATCTGTTGGTTCCGACCGTATAATCAGGATGCTGAACGTAGCTGATGACACCCTTGTTGTTGATGAAAAGGGTATTTATTCACTCGAAAAATTCCTCATTGCACGAAGGCTTATGTACTGGCAGGTGTACATGCATAAAACTGTCCTTACATCCGAAAACCTTCTCGTGAAAGTGCTGCAACGCGCTAAAGAGATGGCAGCTAAGGGTTCTGAATTATTTGCTACACCTGCACTTCGGTTCTTCCTGTATAATAATATTGGTCCTGATGATTTTGGAGATTACGGTCTGTTTACACCCGGGATTGTTGCTTCAAATTTTACACGTCTTGATGATTCCGACATTCTTGCATCGGCAAAATACTGGACTGACCATTCCGACAGGGTGCTTTCCGATCTTTCAGCCCGGTTGATGAACAGGGATCTTTTTGCAGTGGAACTACAGAACGAACCTTTTCCTGAAGAAAGGGTAAAACTGTTAGCTGAACAGGCATGTGCTTGTATGAAAATAGAGCCTGAGCTGTCTGATTATTATGTCTTTTCCGGGAGCGTTTCAAATCTTACTTATACTCCGGAGGCCACGCAGGT
The DNA here is from genome assembly GCA_964411285.1 of uncultured Rikenellaceae bacterium. GTDB lineage: Bacteria > Bacteroidota > Bacteroidia > Bacteroidales > VadinHA17 > LD21. The sequence continues at coordinate 81 of CAYPKL010000386.1, read as the reverse complement.
CAGGATAATGCTAAAGAATGGAAAAACTGCTGATCTGACTTCTGTTTCAGATATTTTTGATCATAGAGTACTTTCAGAGAG
>CAYPKL010000385.1:0-8676 GCA_964411285.1 uncultured Rikenellaceae bacterium | reverse complement strand
CTTTCTCATAAAGATAACGCAGTCGTTTCCTTGCCTTTTCATCTTCACTGATCCATTCGGCAATAATATCGCAGGCGCCTGCAATAGCTTCACTGACATCAGTAACCGAATCGTTAAGAAATTCTTCAGCCCTGTGTTTTGGATCAGTTTCATTCTGATCAATTATTATTGAAGCCAGAGGTTCCAGACCTTTCTCCCTGGCAATAGTTGCACGGGTTCTTCTTTTAGGCCTGAAAGGCAGATAAATATCTTCAATCTCAGCCATTGTCAGGGCAGAATCAATCTTCTGCCTGAGATCAGACGTCATTTTTTCCTGTTCTTCTATCGATTTTATAATGCTTTCACGGCGGGCATCAAGTTCTTTGAGCCGGGTGTATTCATCTTTTATATGAAGCAGTTTCACCTCATCGAGACTTCCTGTCATCTCTTTTCTGTACCTGCTGATGAAAGGGACCGTTGCCCCATCGCCCAGCAATCGGATTGTATTTTCAACCTGCCATTCGTTCAGCCCGAGCTTTCTGGCAACCAGAACAATATTTTTATCCGCGCTCATTTTTTCCTTATTCTACATGTAATATCAAACCCTTCAGATATTCACTTTCAGGGTGATAAATATTAACGGGATGATCAGGCGGCTGTCCCACCTGGTAAAGTATCCTCACTTTTCTACCGGTATTGGCAGCAGCAGCAAAAACCGATTTCCTGAAATTTTCTTTTGTCACAACCTGTGAACATGAAAAGGTAAAAATTATTCCACCGGGCTTTACCTGTTCAATAGCCTTCATATTCAATCTCTTATAACCCTGAAGTGCATTGGAAAGGACATTGTTGTGCTTTGCAAAAGCCGGTGGATCAAGAATTATCAGATCATATTTTCCCTGGATGTCATTCAGGTAATCAAAAGCATCAACTTTAAAAGACCTGTGTCTGGGGTCATTCCCGAAATTAAGCCTGATATTTTCTTCGGCAAGCTCAATTGCAGGGGCTGAACTGTCGACAGTATGTACGACTTCGGCATCTTTCATGGCATAAACTGAAAATCCGCCTGTATATCCAAACATATTAAGAACACTTTTACCCTTTGAGAATTCACCAAGGAGCTGCCGGTTATTCCTCTGATCGATGAAAAATCCGGTTTTTTGTCCCGTCAGCCAGTCAATCTTAAATTTATATCCGTTTTCTGTAACGACAACCGGATCAGAGCTGCCATAGAGAAACTCGTTAACGCCCTTGATTCCTGACATATGTGGTATTGTGGCTTCACTTTTATCAAAAACGGCTTTGACGCGCTCCCCAAGCAGCTCAAGGAGTATTGCTGAAATTTCCTTTCTGATCCTGTACATTCCCACCGAGTGCGTCTGAATGACAACAACTCCATTGTAAAAATCGATAATAAGTCCCGGAAGAAAATCACCTTCAGCATGCACAAGCCTGAAGACATTTAAAGATGGATTATCAAGAAGGCCTATTGATTTTCTGTATGTTATGGCGTCGTTAATTTTTGAGCGGAAGAATTCTATATCAGGCTCTTCCTCCTTAAAAGAGAGGATCCGTACTGCTATAGAACCAGGCTGGTAATGTCCGACTCCCAGAAATGTGTCTTTGTTGTCAAATACATTAACTATGTCTCCTTCTGCCGGATCCCCATAGATTTTCTTTATGGCTCCTGAAAAAATCCAAGGATGATACCTTTTTACCGATACATCCTTTCCGGATTTCAGAATTATTTTTGGATTATCCACTTTTTCAGGAATAACTTATGATTACAATAACAATCTGACTATTAATCTTTACAAACCAATTTATTATAGATCTGATGACAAACCCACGCATCAGTAGCAGCGTAAATTTGCTGAGCATCAGAAAGCTTATCAGCTTCCCAGTCGGAGACCTGTTGTCGTTTTGAAATCTTAAATCCAAGCACAATTGCTGCCAGCTTTTTCAATCCGGAGTTTTCTATTCCAAACTCCTTTACAAATTTCTGAAGTTCGACGAAGCCTGAAGGTGTAAATCCGTTTACCTTTTTCAGAAACCGAATGTCGTCATGAACAGCCACACCAGCTTTTGTGACTTCGGGATTTGCAAGAAGATCAGATAGTTCTTCCGGGAATCCTATCTTGTTTATCCTGAACAGGCAGGCAAGTTCATCGTTGGCCAGCTGAATAAGAGAAACCTTATTTTTTTTTCCTTTCCTGAAAGATGGTCTTGTTTCTGTATCAAAGCCCAGTACAGGGGAACCAAGAAGACGCGGAAATGATTTCTTAAATGTTAGCATATCCTCAACCAGAACGATTTCACCCCTGAACCACGATAAATCGTACTTTTCAATCTCTTCGGATGATATTGATGCAAGATATTTATTTGTCACCATCTTTTCTGAACTCATTTTGACGTTTTGAAATGAACCAGTCTGACCGGTTCTTTTTGTTATCGACTTCTCCGTTTTCTGCCTTCCCTATCGCTTCACCTGAATAAATGAACCTGTGAATTGCCCGTAAAGAGTTAACAAGCTTCTGACCCCATAAACTTTCAAAGTTCATCCTGCATTCCCAGACTGCATCATTCATAACTTCCCTGGTTCCTGTCTGATAAAGTAAAAGAAAATCCTTTATATCCTGATAAATGTCGGCCATATTCTCTGCCAGGCTGGAAATTACCGGTCCTTCAGAATCATTTATCCGTTCGTCAAAAACTTCCATGTAATCATTTGCCGACCCAAATTTTTCTTTCAGGGAATCATGTATCCTTAACCAGTCTGATTCATTAACAAACTTTTCATTCCCATCCTCAAAAAAGGGATCCAGAGCAGGAAGAAGGGATGCCTTAATATAAAGGAAAGGAATAATCCGCTGCAGAATCCTGAGTAATTCATCGCCTTTGATCTCTGACCCATGCTCCGCGTATTTGCAAAATTCATTTGCAACAGCCACAAACTCAACTACATTTCTGGAATAGACCTGGTCATGTTTTTTACTCATTTCCTGCTAAAATTTCAATTGACAAAATAAGTCATTAATTTCATCAGAATATAATTTATTTTAATTGTCTGATAGCCTGCCCCGCTCAAGCGGGGGAACCACACATGATTGAGGATGAATTATATTCATTAATGTTTGTGATTGGATCAATCATGTGGGTTTCATTCATTATTGTTCCGGATGGTCCCAAAATCACAAAGTGCAGAAATTTCTTGCCCGGGAGAAATAAATTGAATATATTCCCTAATCGTTAAATTATCATGATTCCAATCATTTTTTATGCATTAATTCTTTATATATCAGTCATTTAGCTCGAGCTTACAATTTTTAATATGAAAAAAACAACACAGATAATCACAGCATTAATTATTCTGGTTTCAGTTCAGACTGCCTATTCTTCTGAAAAATTAAAAGATAATTCAAAAGGATGGAGTGCGGGTATTGCCAGGGTAATCATTACTCCGGAGGAATCGCTTTGGATGGCCGGGTATGCATCGCGGAGCCATCCCGCGGAAGGTATGATACAGGATTTATGGTCGAAAGCCCTCGTTATTGAGGACAAAGACGGAAACAGGGCAGTGCTGATAACAAACGACCTTCTTGAAATTCCAAAATATTACTCTGACCTTATCATGAACAGGATTGAGAAAGAGTACGGATTTAAAAGATCGCAAATAATATTGAATTGCTCACATACACACTCCGGACCGGTTATGTACGACTCTCTCGGGAACTGGTACCCGCTGGATGCAGTTATGGAAAGGAAGGTCAGAGCCTATTCCGGAAGTGTTGAGAATAAGATAGTCGATCTGGTTGGAAAAGCAGTCAGATCGATGGTACCGGCTGAGATTTACGTCCGGAACGGTATCGCCAGATTTCAGGTCAACAGGCGGAACAATAAGGAGGTATCAAGTAACATCTATACTGATCTGAAAGGCCCGAATGATTATGCAGTGCCTGTAATTAAAGTTACGGATGAATCGGGAAGCATGATGGCTGTTGCTTTCGGATATGCCTGCCATGCGACAGTTCTCGATTCATACCAGTATTGCGGCGATTATCCGGGATTTGCACAGGCAGAAATTGAAAAGCTCTACCCCGGAACCACAGCAATGTTCTTTCAGGGGGCGGGGGCAGATCAGAATCCGTTGCCGCGGCGCACGGTCGCTCTTGCTATTCAATACGGACGTACGCTTTCTGCTGCCGTCGACAGGGTCCTTAATGAAAAAATGAATAAGCTCGAACCTTTATTGTCAACCGCTTATTCTGAGGTCAACCTGGGATTTGAAGGCCCGCCACCATCAAGGAATGAATTGCTGGGACTGATCCAGGATACTTCATCCACTCTCCCTTACTTAAAGCAAACGGCGCGTACCCTTATTCAGAGGCTTGACAGAGGCGAAGTATTCGGGGATTCTTATCCTTATCCCTGCCAGGTGTGGAAGCTGGGTGATCAGGCTATTATGGCGTTAGGAGGGGAACTTGTCATTGAATATACAATTGACCTTAAAAATTTATTTGGTCCGGATATTTTTGTTCTTGGATATACGACCGATATTATGGCTTATATACCTTCCGAAACCATCCTGAATGAAGGGGGTTATGAAGGGACAAGGTCGGTATTCTTTACAACGCCCTGGAAAAAAAACATTCATTCGGCAATAATCGCCGAAATGTCAAAGCTGGCCAGAGAGGCAGGTATTCAGCCGGTGAAGGAACCAATGATGGCAAAATAATTTGATTGATTTAATCCGGAAGACAATTGTAAAAACATTATATTCAATTCATTAAATTCAAAAGGAAATGGCAAAAAGTGGCATTACAAGAAGGCGGTTCATTGCTTCAGTATCTGCTGGATCGGTCGCTGCCATAGCATCAGGGGCGATTCCCATGCTGGGAAAAATAGGCAATGATGCCGGCAAGCTGGCTATTCTTGGAGGGATCCCTGTTGTTCAGGCTAAGAAGTGGCCCGATTGGCCTTATGTTGATCAAAAAATGGTCGATGCAATTATCAGAACCACGAAAAGTGGCATCTGGTCGAGAATACAATCAGAAAATGGAGCTGTTGCGACCCTTGAAAAAGAGTATGCCGCCCTGATGGGAGCCAAAAGGTGTGTTACAACCGGATCAGGAACCCAGGCGCTGAGCTGTGTTGTTGAGGCTATGGGAATAGGCGCAGGCGATGAGGTGATAACCTCCCCGTACACCGATATGGGAACAATTTCTTCAATTATTACTTCACGTGCCCTTCCTGTGATGGCAGATCTTGATCCGGAATCATTCCATTTAGATCCGGCTGATGTGGAGAGAAAGATCACCCCTTATACCAGGGCTATCATGCCAGTAGATATGGGCGGACAGCCATGCAATATGGCAAGGATAAATGCAATAGCAAAGAAACATAAGCTTAGAGTTATCGAGGATTCCTGCCAGGGGCACTTTGGCGTGTACCAGGGTAAAATGCTTGGAAATCTGGGCGAAGCCGGCTGCTTCAGCTTTCAGACATCGAAAACCATTGCATGCGGGGAAGGTGGTGCTGTAATTGGAAGTGATGAAGAACTGATGGAAAAGGTTTTCACTGTAATGATGAACGGAGGCCACAAGATTATAGGTACAAAATACCGTATGACTGAATTTGAAGCAGCACTTCTTTTAAGCCAGCTGGCCGGAGCAAAGGAACGTTATGAAATCCGGAACCGTAATGCAGCATACCTTTCTTCAAAATTAAAGAAGTTCCCCGGTTTGGTCCCTCAGAAACTATATCCCGGAACCACAAGCGGTTCTTTCTACCTGTACATGATGGCTTACAAAAAGCAATACTTTAACAATGCTGACAGAAGTAAGTTTTTAAAAGCTATGGCAGCTGAAGGAATTGATTTAAGCACTTACATTTCACGAGGACTTCACAAAGAGCCATGGACGGAGTTTGTATTGAATCAGGACGTCTATAAAAAAATGTTCCCTCCCGAAAGATTGAAAAAGTATCGGGATGAGTTACGTTTACCGAATTGTGACAAAGCATGTGAAGAAATGGCAATGATTTGGGCCTCCGGTCCATTGCTTGGAACCCAGAGCGATATGGATGACATCATAAATGCAATTATGAAGGTATACGATAACCGCGATAAGCTTAATTCTATCTAACCTCAAAGACAAATCATCATGGATAATAACAGCATAACAATTAATACAGGAAAAAGCACCAGGGAGCTTGCAATCCTGGGTGGCGAGCCGGTTATCAGCAATAGTATGACCGCAATGCTGCCGGGACCTTATGTGGATGAGAAAATGATTGAGTCTATAGCAAAAACCACAAAAAGCGGAATTTGGTGCAGAATACAGTCACCTACCGGCACTGTTCCTACTTTTGAAAAGGAATTTGCGAAATTTATGGGAACAAATTTCTGTGTATCAACAGGTGCAGGAACCCAGGCGCTCAATACGTGCGTTGAAGCGCTGGGCATAGGGGCCGGGGATGAGGTGATTACCTCTCCCTACACCGATATCGGGACTGTTTCCGCCATCGTGTTTAGCCGCGCTCTGCCTGTGTTTGCAGATCTTGACAGGGAGTCATTTCAGCTTGATCCCGATGAAGTTGAGAAGAAAATAAATGAAAAAACAAAAGCTATCATCCCTGTTCATATTGGAGGTCAGCCAGCCAATATGGAGCGGATCATGGCGATTGCAAAAAAGCATAAACTGATTGTGATAGAAGACGCCTGCCAGGCTCATCTAACTGAATATCAGGGCAAAAAACTCGGCACTATCGGTGAACTCGGATGTTTCAGCTTTCAGGCAAGCAAGAACATTGCCTGTGGTGAAGGCGGGGCCGTAATTGGCAATGATGAAACTCTTATGGACAGGTGCTTTGCCGTAATGAATCATGGAACAACCCGGGCAGGTCAACATGCACTGATAGGACCCAAATACAGGATGAATGAATTTGAAGCGGCCCTGCTCCTGCCTCAGCTTGATACATTAAAGGAACGGCATGATAAGCGGAACGAAAATGCCTGGTACATGAGGGGTAAACTCAGGGATTTCCCGGGCATAACTTCACAAAAGCTGTATGAGGGTACAGGAACCTCAGCATGGTGGCTCTATATGGCGTCATATAAAAAGGAAAAATTCAACAATGCCGGACGCGATAATTTTATTAAGGCGCTTAATGCAGAAGGTGTAAAAGCCAGCAGCTATATTAAATACGGATTCCATAAGTCGGAGGTTATTCAGAATCACATACTTGATCTTAAAGTGTACAAGAAGTTTTATTCAGCAGAAAGACTTAAAAAATACCGTGATGAACTAGCCTGTCCGGTTTGTGATAAAGTGTGCGACGAAGAGATGATCACGTTTGACATTCCGGCTGCTCCCGACAGAAATTATCTCGATAAAATGTTTGATGCAATTGTGAAGGTGTATGAAAACAGGAACAAACTAACTTCTTTATAAGATGATAAGGAAAATATTCAGAAATACGACTGTATGGTTCATTCTCTGCCTTCTTGCAGGAACTCTCAATTCAGCCAAAGCTGTAAAATCCGGAGAATTTGTCAGCCAGGAAACTGGCGGGTTGAGAGTTGCAACATTTGATGTTGACGCCACTCCTCCCGTTGGCTACCAGTTGGCTTATGATCGGTGTGTAAGAACTTGGGACCTTGGATTAAGAGCAAAGGGAATTGTACTTTTAGGCTCCGGCGATCCTGTCGTTCTTGTTGCGGTTGACTGGATAGGTATTGGCAATGAAACATACAATGAATTCAGACGGGCAATCGCTTCAGCGGCTGGAACCAGGCCTGAAAGAGTGGCTGTGCATACACTTCATCAGCATGATGCACCGGTTGGAGATGTTACAAGCGATTTTGTCCTTGCAGTAATTCATCGTCTCGAAATGGCTGTAATAACTTCTCTGGGGCAAACCCAGCCGGTTACTCAGATCGGTCTCGGATCCGCCCAGGTTGGAAAAGTCGCATCAAACAGACGGATTCAGGGTCCGGATGGTAAAATCAGGGCTACAAGGTACACTGCAACTGCCGATCCTGTTTTAAGGGCCGAACCTGAAGGAGTGATTGATCCGGTGGTTTCAGTTGTAAGCTTCTGGAACGGCGAAAAACCAGTGGCTGTTTTAAGCTATTATGCGACTCATCCGCAGAGCTATTACAGGCTGGGAATTGCAAATCCCGATTTCCCGGGAGTAGCGCGATTTTTACGCCAGCTCGAAGTTCCGGATGCCCTCTTTATCCATTTCAACGGTGCAGGCAGCAACCTTGGTGCAGGAAAATATAACGACGGTTCGCATGAGAACAGGCTCATTCTGGCTGAAAGACTCTCAGCCGGTATGAAAAAAGCATATGAAACAAGCATAAAAACAAACATTTCAGCCTCTTCTGTAAAATGGACAACTGAGAGAATATCGCTTCCTGTTGATTCAGTTAAGGATGCCAGGTTAAACTCGGAGTTCCTTAAAAGATTTAAGATATCCGAAAAGTTTGATATCGGCTGCCTGGCACTCGGAAATGCAAGAATTCTTTTTATGCCTGGAGAATTGTTTGTTGAATATCAGCTGGCCGCCAAGGCTATGCGTCCGGACCTTTTTGTTACAATGGCGGCCTACGGCGATTACAGCCCCGGATATATCCCCACTGCAGATGCTTTTACAAGAGGAGGATACGAGGTGGATGTGGCAAGATTGCAACCA
>CAYPKL010000384.1:0-3241 GCA_964411285.1 uncultured Rikenellaceae bacterium | reverse complement strand
GGTGGAAAATCAGGTATTAAGCTTGATTACAACGGTTCCCTGGTACTGATGGACCAGAATGGCATTTTCAGGGTTGAGGGCGAAACTGATCCTCAGTTTTCTCCTGAATGGGGGTATCACAGGATAGCAAAATGGGATTTCGACGGTTCAGGCCGTCAGCATCTTATTGTATCAACGGATAAGGGGCTTCTTTATCTCCTGATTGATGATCCTGTTTTAAACAAATCAGGGAAATTCATTTTCAGATCTGTTGGCCCATTAAAGGATTCTGACGGAAATACTATCCGGGTCCATAACAGAGCTGCTGCTGCCAGCATCGATATAAACAAAGACGGGCTCGAAGACCTGCTGGTTGGAGGGATCAGTTACCAGATGGGAATAAAGTCGGATCCTCATCCCGGAGGAGGATTATATTATTTTATCAATAAAGGAACCGACATAATGGGATTTCCTGTCCTCCAGCCCGCTCATCCCATAGATGCAGGTCCTGATTTCAAGCCGAGGATTAACAGTCATTTGGGCCTTCAGATTCTCGATCTTGACAAGGACAATGTAAAGGAAATAATTCTAAGTCTCCAGGAACCTGACTGGGGTGGAAGGATCTTCCATCTCTCTGAAAATGGCACCGGACTGGTATTTACGGGGATAAGAATTCCAATGACACCCATCATAGAACAGATTATTGATATTGATGGGGATTCATGTTATGATATTGTAAGGCCGGGAGATGAATCAGGTACGGGATTTTACAGAAATCTTGAAAAATCTGCGGAAAAATGAACTTTTGTAACTCAAGAATCTTACTTATATAGGTGTTTTTCTGAATTTTTATCAAAGGTGGCAGACCGTTGGTCAAAATCATAATATACCCCTTAATCTTAAATTTGAACTATTATTTTCTATATCTATTTGTTTTTGAGCAATATAGATGTATTTATTAATAATTCCTCTTAAATAACCCTGGAACACTCATAAATTTTCCATCCTTTTTGACGAATCGTCATTCCGGTTTTATTAATGCCGGAAAGCAGTGAATATATGACTTAATTTCTTACGTAAATGAGTTTTGATTATGTCTCATTTTCCCACTAATTGGTCATTATCGTATTGCAGGAAATGTTTTCCCGTCCTACTTTTACTGTGAGCAGAAAAATGCGTATTAGCAAATGTTAAGCCTTTAAAATTGGAAACACTATAAGTGAGAACATAAAAATAAAAACGATGAATAAGGAAAACAGTCCACAGTACAAACCGGAATTAAGTCAGGCCATTACTCATATGATTTCCGACGGGGGTGAAAATTTTTTCAGTTATCTTAAAAGCCTGGGACTATCGAACGAACCAAATTTACTGGTACTTTCTCCGGGTCAGCATTATTATTATGATGAAAGTGATCTGAGATGTGTCAGAACTCTGGTTAACCTGAAGAAACTGAATCTCGTTAAACATCTTGATCAATTTCTGCACAGCCTTTTTCGAATATTGCCCCCCGATGCGAATTTTATAGGTTGTTTCTCCGACGCCAATGCTCATAAAAACAAAGGGTCAAAATCTGAACACTCAACGGGTCTGCTAAACAGTTTCCTGAACCTTCTCGATTCAATGACAGAGCACAGAATGAATAAAAATGAAGTTTCCGAGGTTCTGAAAACACATGGTTTTAAGATTGTAAATATGACTGAAATAAACGGGGTCACCTTTTTTTATTCACAAAATGTACGTCGTCCTTCAGAAAGGAAAGCCTGCTAAAATTTCATATAAACAGCATCCATCCCGTGGCATTTTCCAGCATGCGGGAAGTAATTTTCAGGTATAAATATCCCTTCGTAAATAAAGTCTGTGCGAGATTATAAGGAGCAATAATGAGATGCCTGTAAAATATAGCAGACTTACCATATCAAGCTTATAAGCCGGATTGACAACATCGAAATTTACAAATTTAAAAGGACTCAGGTACCCCGCCTTTTCTATACTATCCGTAATTTTTGAGAGGGTATAAATAAAATAAAAGATCAGAACAAGGCCGATGCAAAAGGTGGATATAGGCTTAGGCTTTTTAACAATAGTCGATAAAAAAAGTCCCAAAGCACCAAACAAAATATTCAGCAAAAAGGTATAAAGCGACAGGATTAAAAATGCATTGACACTGAATGACCCGCGTTTGAAAAATTCTATGCAGACCAAACCTGCCAGAGCAGTGATCAGGTTCAACATAAACACATTGACACAAAGCACAGCTGTCTTGCTGAAAAAAACTTCACTACGGGTCAGAGGGCGCGTCAGAAGATATTCAGCAGTCTTATTGTATTCTTCTTTTAAAAGTATATTTGACGACAGAACAATCGAAAAAATACTCCCGAGTACCATCATATAAATTACATTGTTAGCTGCATAAAATCCTAATACCGATAACAAATCGCTAAAATTGGAAATCCCCTTGAACTGAAGAGCTCCTTTGGGAATCAGGCTCAGCATCCCCATTACCTTTGACTGGTTTTCCAGAAATGTCCGGTAGACTGACATAGTAACCGTTATCAACAGGGTTATTACTATAGACCAAAGAATGAGACTGACTGCATTTCTTCTCATCTCCTTCCAAAACAGATTTCTATTCATTTACCCTGTATTTTTAAATTTGATAATAATGCATAAAAATTTCATCGAGAGACGGTTCTTCAATCATAAGATTGTTTAACTTTTTTCCCGGGAAAAGATTTACAAGCTCGTTGATATTCCCTGAATACATAAATGATAATACATTACCAGGTCCGCTTATCAGATTCTTTGTACCGGAAATTCTAAAGTCTTCTGAACTGACCTGCTCACCAAACTCAATGAAAACCTTTTTAAGCTGCTTCTTTCTCAGCGTGTCAATATCCTCAAGTTGTATGATGCTCCCTTCCTTTATGATAGCTACTCTCCTGCAAAGGATCTGAACTTCACTAAGAATATGTGAGGAAAAGAAGATTGTCATACCTTTTTTGTTCTCTGAGCGCAAAAGTTCAAAAAAAATCGATTGCATCAGCGGGTCAAGGCCAATGGTGGGCTCATCCATAATGAGTAACCCCGGAGAATGAATCAGGCTCTGCACAATTGATACTTTTTTCCTGTTTCCGCTCGACAGGTCAGAGATTCTTCTTTTAAGGTCAAGTTCAAACATATTTGAAAGCTCAGCAATCCTGCGATTTCCATCCTGAACCTTGTAGAACCTGATACAATATTCAAGGAACTCATTTACATC
>CAYPKL010000383.1:0-18898 GCA_964411285.1 uncultured Rikenellaceae bacterium | reverse complement strand
TCTGAGATTACATTCTATAACTTTAATATCGTTGTCCTTTGCAAGGAACTGGATATTAAACGGCCCCATGATTTTAAGCTCTCTGGCTATCTCCCTTGAAATCCGCTTTATCCGTCTGATCGTTTCGAAGTATATTTTTTGGGCCGGGAAAACAATTGTGGCATCCCCTGAATGCACACCGGCAAACTCAACATGTTCACTTATAGCATAGGCAATTATTTCCCCTTCCCTGGCTACTGCATCTATTTCAATCTCTTTGGCATTCTCAATGAATTCCGATACTACAACAGGATACTGCTTCGAAACCCGGGCTGCCAGATCGAGATAATGCGAAAGTTCATTTCTATTGGAAACAACGTTCATTGCGGCCCCTGATAGAACGTATGATGGCCTTATCAGTACCGGAAATCCGATCCTGTCGACAAATTCCAGGATGTCATCAGTAGCTGTAAGCTCTTTCCACTTTGGCTGGTCAATTGAAAGTGAATCGCACATTTGCGAAAACTTATGCCTGTTCTCTGCCCTGTCAATTGAAACAGGTGATGTTCCCAGAACCGGAACATTGCTTTCGTGCAGCCTCATGGCCAGATTATTCGGGATCTGCCCTCCAACCGATACAATCACTCCTGCAGGCGATTCAAGCTCAACAATGTCAAGGACGCGTTCAAAAGTGAGCTCATCAAAATAGAGACGGTCGCAGATATCATAATCCGTGCTTACGGTTTCCGGATTGTAATTTATCATTACCGATCGGAATCCTTCCTTTTTAATTGTGTTAATTGCGTTGACTGAGCACCAGTCAAACTCCACACTTGAGCCAATCCTGTAAGCACCGGATCCTAAAACAATTACAGATTTATTGTTATCATTATTATCAAACGATATATCATGTTCGGAAGAACTGTAAGTCAGATAAAGGTAATTGGTAACAGCCGGATACTCGGCAGCCAGTGTGTCGATCTGTCTTGCATAAGGAATGATCCCCAGTTTTTTCCTTAATTCCCGGACCCTTAATAGATCTCTGTGGATATCAGGGGAATCTGATTTAAGCACATGACGGGCAATCTGAAAATCACTGAAACCATGTATCTTGGAATGATTTATCAGGTCTTTGGGCAGTGAGTCAAGAGCGTTATACCCGCAAAGTTCATTTTTAATGCTGATAATGTTCTGAAGTTTATAAAGGAACCATTTGTCGATTTTGGTCAGTTCATATATCCTGTCGACTGACAGCCCTTTTTCAAAAGCTTCAGTGATAACGAAAATTCTCATGTCGGTAGGATTGGCAAGCTCCTTTTCGATTTCCGTGAAATTGAGATTTCTGTTTCCTGTAAATCCATGCATGCCCTGGCCAATCATTCTGAGCCCTTTCTGGATTGCTTCTTCAAATGTTCTGCCGATAGCCATCACTTCACCCACGCTCTTCATACTGCTGCCAATATGGTGCGAAACGCCTTCAAACTTATTAAGGTCCCAGCGGGGTATTTTACAGACAATATAATCGAGAGCAGGCTCAAAGAAGGCAGTGGTGGTTTTAGTCACGGAATTTTTAAGTTCGTGAAGGCCATATCCGATCCCTAACTTTGCAGCTATAAATGCAAGAGGGTAGCCTGTGGCTTTTGATGCCAGGGCACTTGACCGCGAGAGCCGGGCGTTAACCTCAATCACCCTGTAGTCTTCAGAATCAGGAGAAAGAGCATATTGAACATTGCATTCTCCCACAATGCCTATATGTCGTATTATCTTTATGGAGAGTTCCCTGAGCTTATGGTATTCGCTGTTTGTCAGGGTTTGCGAGGGAGCAACAACTATGCTCTCTCCGGTGTGAATCCCGAGAGGGTCAAAATTTTCCATATTGCAGACAGTTATGCAGTTATCATATCTGTCGCGCACAACTTCATACTCCACCTCTTTCCATCCCTTCAGCGATTCTTCAACAAGTATCTGATTCGAATATGAAAATGCCTTGGAAGAGAGGAGCCTTAGTTCTTCAGTATTTGAAGCAAATCCGCTTCCCTGTCCCCCCAGGGTGTATGCAGCCCTGATGATTACGGGGAATCCGAGTTTTCCGGCAGCTTTAACAGCATCATCCACCCCTGCCGCTGCGATGCTTCTTGGAGTTTTTACCGCGATTTCATCAAGCTTCCTGACAAACAGCTCACGGTCTTCTGTGTCCATAATTGCACCTACCGGCGTCCCGAGAACCTTTACATTGTATTTCTCAAACACACCCGCTCTGAATAGTTCAGTACCGCAATTGAGAGCTGTCTGCCCTCCGAATGATAACAGAATTCCATCGGGGAGCTCCTTTTCGATGATCTTCTCAACAAAATAGGGAGTGACGGGCAGAAAATAGATCTTGTCGGCCAGATCCTCAGATGTCTGCACCGTGGCAATGTTCGGATTGATAAGTACAGTATTTATCCCCTCCTCCTTCAGAGCCTTCAACGCCTGCGATCCGGAATAGTCGAATTCACCTGCTTCTCCGATCTTCAGAGCTCCTGAGCCCAGGAGAATAACCTTGTTAATTTCATCTTTCATGAAGGGAATTTAGATTTCAAAAATATAACAAATTTTTAAATTCATTATAGAATATTAAAATAATGCATATATTTGCGCACAAAATGAATAAATATGCAAAAAGTAAAAAGGCTTATTGCAATTGAAAAAATAATCGGCGAAGAAGTTATATCATCACAGGAGGAGCTGCTTAAAAAGTTGAAAGGTTCAGGGATAAATTGCACCCAGGCTACTCTGTCCCGTAATCTGAGACAGATGGGAGTTAGCCGGATACCTGACGGAAAAGGCAGTTACAGGTACGCTCTGGGCAATAGCGCCGGAATTCAGTCCACGGCAAAGGACCTTAAAATGAACATAGTTCCGGTTATCAAAGACATTATTGAAGCAAACGGCCTTATGGTGATCAGGACAATTCCGGGCAGCGCAAGTTCAACGGCTTATCATATTGATAACAGCGGACGGTATGAAATTGCCGGAACAATAGCTGGGGATGACACCATTCTTGTAATTCCCCGCGACGGGATTACCCTGAAACAGGTGCATTCATGTCTGGAGGTCATTCTTCCGGGATTGCATAAACAGATAAGGAGGCAAAACGCCAGGATATAATGAATAAATGAAACCTATTTTATAACAGTAAAAGTGAAATTATAATGAAAGAAAAAGTTGTTCTTGCTTACAGCGGCGGATTGGATACATCTGTCATATTAAAATGGCTGATCGAAAAGGATTATGAAGTAATTGCATTCGTTGCAGATGTAGGTCAGGATGATGATTTTGAAGAGTGCCGGAAAAAAGCGCTTCTGCTCGGAGCTTCAAAAGTGATCATTGCGGACCTTAAAAAGGAGTTTATTGATAATTATGTGCTGAAGGCAATTATGGGGAATGCAGTTTATGAGGGCAGATATCTTTTAGGAACAGCTCTTGCGCGGCCCCTGATCGCAATGAAACAGATTGAAGTTGCAGTTGCTGAGAAAGCTACGGCTGTAGCCCATGGCGCAACCGGAAAAGGTAACGACCAGGTTAGGTTTGAACTTTGTTACTATGCTCTTAAACCTGATATTAAAGTGATTTCTCCATGGAAGGATAAGGAGTTCCTGGAAACCTTCAAAGGACGAACTGACCTGCTGAAGTATGCCTCAGATAAAAAAATTCCTGTCAAGGCAAGCATTGATAAGCCATACAGCGAGGATGACAACCTGATGCACATAAGTCATGAAGCAGGTGTACTTGAAGATCCGATGTACTCATTGCAGAAAAACATGCTGTCGAAGATGGTGCTGCCGCAGGATGCCCCCGATAAGGAAACCAGGCTTGTGATTCATTTTAAGAATGGGATCCCTGTTAAGGTGATAAACAAGGATGACGGAACAATTAAGGAGGAATCGCTGGAAATGTTCACTTACCTTAATGAGATCGCCGGAAAGAACGGGATCGGATTGCTTGATATGGTAGAGAACAGGTTCGTGGGAATAAAGTCAAGAGGAGTCTATGAAACACCTGCAGCAACAGTTCTTCATATTGCTCATCAGGATCTTGAAGGAATAGCTATGGACAGAGAGGTGATGAGGCTGAGGAACATGCTCACACCTAAATTTGCGGAACTTATTTATTACGGTTTCTGGTTCAGCCCGGAAATGGATTTCCTGATGGCCGCAATTGAAAAAAGCCAGGAAATAATCGATGGAAGCGTACATCTTTGTCTTTACAAAGGCAACATTCTTGTTGAAGGACGGGAATCCCCCTCATCACTTTATAACAAGGAGCTCTCAAGCATGGATATCGAAGGCGGATTTGACCAGACTGACAGCCGGGGATTTATAAGAATAAATGCTATCAGGCTGATGGCACACAGAGCAATTGTAGAAGCAAGCAGGAAGAAAAATTAAACAATGGCACGGATTCCAACCGAGCAAAAGGCACGGATTGCAAATCCGCGCCAGCGGATGAGATGGTTGTATTTTGCGAGCTCGACGAAGTCAAATCCGCGCCAGCGAAGATAGCTATTGAAGTAAAAAATCAGTGAAATGAAACTATGGGAAAAGGGAGTCACACCGGAACGATCGGTAATTGAGTTCACCTCCGGAAAAGACAGGACCACAGATATGCTGCTGGCAAAATGGGATATTGCGGGCTCGATGGCTCACACAATAATGCTTGAAAAATGCGGATTAATTTCTAAAGGAGAAAAAAAAGACCTGCTTGAAGCACTTTTTATCCTGTTTAAAAAGGAAAAGGAGGGCTCTCTTTTCATTGAAGAGGGGATTGAAGATATTCATTCACAGATCGAAAAAGAGCTGACAGCAACTCTTGGTCCGGCCGGGAAAAAAGTCCACACCGGACGGTCGAGGAACGACCAGGTGCTGGTCGATATCAGGCTCTATACAAGAAGTGAAACAGATGATCTTGCATTTATGATCAGCAAACTATTTAATAAGTTGCAGGATCTTAGCATGAAGCACAGGGAAGTACTGATTCCGGGTTATACCCACATGCAGCCTGCAATGGTATCCTCTTTCGGGTTATGGTTTGGCTCGTGGGCGGAATGTCTTGCCGATGATATTCTTTTACTGTCGGGAGCAAGGGCGGTTAATAACAGGAATCCCCTCGGAACTGCGGCAGGTTACGGATCAACTCTTCCGCTTGACAGAAAGCTTACAACAGAGCTTCTGGAATTTGATGATCTGATTTATAATTCTGCATACGCAAGCCTCAGCAGAGGCAAGGCTGAGTTTGCCACAGCATCGGCTCTGGCATCGGTTGCCCAGACCCTATCGCGGTTTTCAATGGAAATATGCCTCTTCATGAGTGCGGAATTCAGATTTTTGGATTTCCCCGACGAGCTGGTTACCGGTTCAAGCATAATGCCGCAAAAAAGAAACCCTGATGTTTTCGAACTTATCAGGGGCAGGTCAAATTTAATTCAATCGCTGCCGGAACAGATTGCAGTGCTGACATCAAATCTTCCGACCGGGTACAACAGGGAACTGCAACTATTAAAGCAGCTGATATTCAATGCTTTTTCAGATCTGAAAGAATGTATCGACATAATGTATCTGATGCTTGATAATGTAAAAGTTCGAACTGATGTCACAGAAAATGAGCTATATAACACTATCTTCAGTACGGAGGAAGTTAATCGTCTTGTGCGACAGGGAATCCCCTTCAGGGATGCCTACCGGACCGTTTCGGAAATGGTTAAGAGCGGCTCATTTCCTAAAACATCCGTTTCAGACTATACACATGAAGGTACAATCGGGAACCTTTGCAATAATGAAATAAAAAGGATCTTCAATGAAAGGATAGCCGGTTTTCAAAGCAAATCTGCTGAAGATCTGGTTGAGAAACTGATGCAATAACCAAGGGCCGCACCAGGGCCTCTCAAAGGTACATAAGAACCCTTTTCAACCAGCCTGACACAGTTGCTGACATTTGTCATTTTACTTATTGACATATATTATAAAATCCTTTGATATATATTATAATATATATTAATATATGTCATAATATGTATTAATATATATCATATATATTAATGATATTTATCACCGCCTGGTCGGTCTGTTTTGCACTGACCAGGCATGCATCATGCAAGGCTTTCTTTTATTTTCTCAATGAAATCATCAAACAGGTAATCGGTATCCGTCGGGCCGCCGGAAGCTTCAGGGTGAAACTGGGTTGAAAAGAAAGGTTTGCTCCTGTGTCTCATTCCTTCATTGGTATTGTCGTTAATATTCAGAAAGTAAGGTTCCCACTCCGTATCAAGTGTCGTGTTATCAACAGCAAATCCATGATTCTGTGAAGTTATGTATGCTTTATTGGTTCCTGCCCTGATAACAGGCTGATTATGGCTCCTGTGGCCGTACTTCAATTTATATGTGTCGGCTCCGGAGGCAAGCGCCATGAGCTGATTTCCGAGGCATATCCCGAATATCGGTTTACCGGTGTTGAAAGATCTTTTAATATTCCTGATTGTCTCACTGCACATCTTGGGATCACCAGGGCCATTTGTAAGAAAAAGGCCGTCGAATTCTTCCTTGTGATAATCATAATCCCAGGGAACTCTTATGATGGTTGTGTCGCGACGCAGGAGATTTCTTATAATATTGTATTTCACGCCGCAGTCGACAAGCATTATTTTGTATCTGCCTGATCCATATTTCTTTATTGAATGTGTACTTACCTCTGCCACAAGGTTAACTTTATTGGGATCGTAAAAACCTGCTTCAAGTCCTTCAGGTTCCAATTTTCCTAGCATGGCACCTTTTTCCCTGATCCTTTTTGTCAATGATCGCGTATCTATCCCGAATACCCCCGGAGTATTATTCCTTTTCAGCCATTCATCAAGGCTTTCGGCAGCATTCCAGTGGCTGTATTCAAATGAGTAATCAGAAACGATCAATCCCGAAATGTGAACAGATGAAGATTCATAAAAACTGTAAAGATCATTCTCTAAGCTTTTTGCCGGTGCACCGTAATTACCGACAAGAGGATAGGTCAGACACAGAATCTGTCCCCTGTATGAAGGATCCGTAAGGCTTTCAGGGTAGCCGGTCATTGCAGTGTTGAATACTACTTCTCCTGCTGCAGCCACCGGAGCGCCAAATGATTTTCCGTAATAAACGGCTCCGTCTTCCAATGTCAGTTTTACCTTTATTGACTCCTTCATTGTCTGTTTTAGATAACAGTTTATCTTATTGATGAGATGGCATTTTCTATTTGCTCCATAGCTCTTTTCACAGTCTCACGGGTTGTTGCAAGGTTCATCCTCATGAAGCCCTCTCCTCCCGGCCCGAACGTTGAACCTTCATTCATGCCCACCTTTGCCCTGTTGACAAAAAAATCCTGAAGTTCTTTTCCGGTCATTCCTAATTGTCTGCAATCCAGCCATATCATATATGTTGCTTCAGGTTGGACAGGGGTGATCTCAGGAATAAGTTCACGTAAATAATTCTGAACATATTCAACATTTCCATTAATATAATCCATCAGCTCATCCAGCCATTCCTGTCCCTCCGAATAGGCAGCCACCGAAGCCTCCGTGCCAAAAATATTACCATTCCCGAGATGGAGATGATCTATTTTAGAATTAAAATATTTGCGTAACACAGGATTGGAAATTATTACTGATGATGTCGACAATCCTGCCATGTTGAAAGTCTTGCTCGGGGCAATGCAGGTAACTGTTATCTCAGCGATATTATCTGAAATATTTGCCAGGGGTAAATGACTGAATCCCGGAAGAAGGAGATCATTATGGATTTCGTCGGAAAGGATCAGGATATTCTTTTTAAGGCAGATGCCCGCAAGCTGATTAAGTTCCTCAGCTGACCAGGCCCTTCCGACAGGATTATGCGGATTGGAAATAATTATCATTTTTGTCGTTGCGTCAACCAAGGCCTCAAGGCCCTCGAAATCCATTAACCACCTGCCATCCTTTTCGATTAGCTGGTTGTAAACCAGGTTCCGGCCATGGCTTTCAACAGCAGAAAAGAAAGGAAAATAGACCGGAGGCTGCACTATGACAGAATCACCGGGCCGGGTAAAAGCAAGAGTACAAAGATTAAGCGAAGGAACAACTCCCGGAGAATAGCATATCCACTCTTTTTCAATTTTCCAGTTATGCCGGGCCCGGAGCCAGTCAATAATTGACCTGTAATAGGCTGCCTGACGAAATGAATAACCCATAATTTCATGATCAAGGCGTTTCTTGAGAGCCTTAATTATGAAGTCGGGAGTTTTGAAATCCATGTCGGCCACCCACAACGGAATAAGATCTCTGGTGCCAAATACCTCTTTTCTGAGATCGTATTTTACACAGTTTGTTTCTTCCCTGGCAACAATTTCATCAAAGTCCCATCTCATCCGATTCAGTAATTTAATTCCGGGGTTCAAAGATAATTAAAATCAGGCATGGAAATGGAAGATTCATTAACTAAGGAAGCTATTGCCATGATAAAACTATAATCATTTATCCTTTAAATTAAAGATTATTCCAGGGAACCTTCAAAATAGGTAATTTAAGGAAAGCTATATCATAATAATTTATTATTTTTATGTCCGTTTTTAATGAGTTTAATTTAAACTGATTTAATATGAAAAAAGCTTTAGCAATAATTATGCTTCCGGTTCTGGTCCTGAGTATTTCAGTACTTAGTTCATGTAAAAACAGAGCTTCGAATAAGGAGCAAAAAATAATTGAGATGGGTAAGGTTAAGACTATTGAAAGTGAGATAGAAAAGAATGTCTACCCGATACCTACATCGGCAGAGGTCATTAAAATGCTTACAGAACTTGAAGTTGGATACATTATCGGAATCACAAATCCGGTTGAAAATTCAGCTAAATATTTCACAAGCTCAACGCGGGCAATCAATACCGGAGCATACGGAGCAGATCTGAGTTATTGTACACTCTATAATATTCAGCAGGAGGTTATAAACTACCTGAATGCAATCAGATCGCTGGCAAATGAACTGAATATGTCAAAGATTTATGATGAAACTCTTTACGACCGGATCAAACAGAATTTTGATAATAAGGATGAACTTGTGAATATTCTTACCGAAGCTTTTAATAATACTTACGCGTACCTTAGTGACAACGATCAGCAGAATCTGGCTCTTCTTATGGTAGGGGGTGCATGGGTTGAAGGCATGTACCTTACAACTCACGTTTCAGAAGCTGCCTATCAGGTTGCCGGCATTTCAAAAGTTCTTATCGAGCAGAAGAAATCTTTCGAGCTGTATATGGATATTGCTGGAACTTACCCTGAAGATCCGATTGTTAAGGATTTTATTGATAAGCTTGAACCAATAAAAAAGGTTTACCAGGGGCTTGAAACAAGTCTGACAATGCAGAATATAATGGACATCACCAAGGCAATTGAAGGGATAAGAAGCCAGATTGTTCAATAATTATTTACTTACTATACAGGGGCTGTTTAAAAAGTCCTTTGCGAAACTTTGTGAATATTTTGTTTGACTTTCCTGTGAGGTAAGTTTAACTAAGCAGATAAATGCTGCTGGAACTTATCAGGCCTTGCCAAATAAGTGTGATACAAAGCTTCTGAAAGGAAATCGCGATACTGAATTCTTTTTTAAACGGTCTCTTTCTTATTGGTGTCTATATGAGGGAATCTGTATTACTGGCTTTAATTCATATTTTTGCTATTGTTTCTACCATTAATCCGGGTGGTATTTCTTCAAGAGGCAAAAAGATACTTCGCAGCTACCTCAGAAGATATCTTAACAGAGAATTGGAAGAGGAGTATTATGCCCTGTTTGAAAACAATCTGGAATTCTATTCAAATGAACTGAAAAGTGTTGATAAAGAAGAACTTTCAGATGAAGATTCTCTGATCACTTTTCAAATTACCAATATATGCCGTCAGATTAAGAAAGGATTGTTCCTCGAAGAAAGAATGATAGTTTTTCTTCAGCTCCTTGAATTTGCTTTTGACGACGGTACAATAACCCAGCAGGAACAGACCATTATTGACATAGTTGCCAGGACATTCAATATTTCAAAGAAGGAATATGACAATGCCTGTGCTTTTATGATTGGAAGAGCCTATAATGATGTTTCTCCCGACTGCATTCTTATCATCGAAAACGACAATCCTAAAAAATGGGCTTCGGGCGACTTTTCCAACTACGAAAACTGGCGCCACATAAGGCTGAAAGGATTTAAGGGACAGATGTTCATCCTGCATATTGAAAGTACAGGTTCCCTTGTACTGATATACGATGGTACACTTGAGCTTTATTTCAAGGGACGCGATGTTATATCCTGCCGGCCGTACCTGCTTGACCGGGGAGTTAATATAAAGGGCCAGGGTATTGAACCGATTTATTATTCAAGAATATACAAAAAATTTGTATCGCGTAAATTTCCTGAAAAGATTGTCTTTGAAGGTCAGAATATTGAATTCATGTTTAAGAATTCTGACAATGGTGTAAGGAATATGAATTTCAGGATTGAGTCGGGCAACCTGATCGGTTTGATGGGAGGAAGCGGCGTAGGCAAAAGCACAATGCTTAATCTTTTGCATGGCAAAATTAAACCTACCTCCGGAAATCTGTATATTAATGGTTATGACCTTCATTCTGATTCGGAAAAGCTTACAGGTCTGATTGGTTTTGTTCCTCAGGACGATATGCTTATTGAAGAACTGACTGTTTATCAGAATCTTTATTACAATGCACGGTTATGTTTCAGGGATTATGATGAGGAACAATTAAATAAAACAATTGAAAAGTTACTTATTGATCTTGACCTCTTCGAGATAAAGGATCTGCAGGTTGGTGATCTGTTAAACAAAAAAGTGAGCGGGGGTCAGCGCAAGCGTCTGAATATAGGACTTGAGCTGATGCGTGAGCCGGGAATTTTATTTGTAGATGAGCCTACTTCCGGGCTCTCTTCCTTCGACTCTGAAAAAGTGATGAGCCTGCTTAAGAACCAGGCCCTGACGGGAAAACTTGTATTTACAATAATCCATCAACCTTCTTCGAACGTTTTAAAAATGTTCGACAAGCTCTGGATACTTGACAAAGGCGGATATATGGTTTATGATGGTGATCCGGTAGAGGCGCTCGTTTATTTTAAAACAGAGACTTCAAGGGCCAATGCTGCCGAAAGCGAATGTCCTAATTGCGGTAACATTGAGACCGATGATATACTTAGTATAATTGAAGTTAAAGTTATCGATAATGCCGGTTTCCCTGGGAAAGAAAGGCAGATCAGCCCTCAGGAATGGTATGAGAAGTACAGGAAAAAGATGATGCCGGCGATTAGTGATAAAACACCCCGTGAAGCATTGCCTCCCAACAATTTCAGGGTGCCGGAAAGAACATCTCAGATCAGAACTTTTAATGACCGCAATATTACCCGGAAATTTGCCGACAGCCAGTTTATGACAATTAATCTCCTGGAAGTTCCAATCCTTGCTTTGATTCTGGGATATCTTTCAAAATTCAGTGAGAATGGTTTGTATCTGTTTGCAGAAAACAAGAATTATCCTGTCTTTCTTTTCATGGCTATCATTGTAGTATTATTTGTGGGGCTTACGGTAAGCGCTGAAGAAATATTCAGGGACAGGAAAATTCTTGAACGGGAGAGATTCCTGAACTTAAGCTGGATGAGCTATCTGGTTTCAAAGATTAATTTTCTTTTTATTCTTTCGGCAATTCAGTCGCTGACATTTGTTTTGGTTGCTAACACTCTTCTTGAAATCAGGGGAATGATGCTGCAGCAGTGGCTGATTCTCTTTTCTACAGCCTGCTTCGGAAATATGCTCGGTTTGAATATTTCCGCCGGTATGAGAAGTGCGGTAAGCATTTATATTCTTATCCCGCTTTTACTTGTTCCGATGCTGCTTCTTGGAGGTGCAATGATAAAATTTGATGATCTTCATAAATCAATAAGCAGAAAAATTTACGTGCCGGTGGTTGGAGATGCTATGGTCACCAGGTGGGCCTATGAAGCGCTGCTGGTCGAAGAGTTTAAATCGAACAGGTTTGAGAAGCCGTTTTTCAATTATGATCTGGAGATAAGTCAGAGTGACTGGTACACCGCATTTCTCATTCCCACACTTAAGGTAAAAATAGATCAATGCACCGCCGTAGGTAAAAATCCGGAATACAGGGACAATTCAGAGAGAAATCTTAAGAAAATCAGGTTTCATATTAAAGAACTTGCTTCAGTGACAGGAATAAAGCCGGGGAGTTGGACTTCCGGGCTGGATTACACAAAATTCAATGATTTTACAGGAGATGAGGCAAAATCTTACCTCGACAGTATAAGCACGGCAATAAGAGCCAGAAACAGATTAGTTACAATCAGGAGGGATTCACTGACGAACCAGTTAAGTAATAGTATGGGAAAGAAGGCGTTTCAGGAATTGCGGGAACAAAACTATAATGAAAACCTTTCTGATATTGTTCTTAACAGGTTGAATACGAACAAAATATATGATTCAAACAATAGACTGATACAAAAGGCCGATCCGGTTTTCATGAAACCGGGTTCAAAATATGGCAGGGCTCATTTTTATGCGCCTTATAAGCAGATAGGAAATCTTAAAATCGACACTCTTCCTTTTAATATTCTGGCTATCTGGATAATGACCGGATTTCTCTTTGTGGCGTTATATTTTAATATTCTGAAACGCTTTATTGTATTCCTTGAGTCGCTGAGATTACCAATCTGGAGGAAGTTTGGCAGGGAGCTTCTTCAGATTTAACAGAGCAGGAGGGAGAGATGAGAAGCGTGAAGCCAAAGAAAAAACTTGGACAGCATTTTCTCAGGGACAAAACGATTGCCCGGGAAATTGTGTCATCATTTTCAGGTGAGGGTTGTGACACTGTCCTGGAGATTGGTCCGGGAATGGGAATTCTTACCGGAATTCTTCTGGAAAGAGAATTCCGCGATTTCCGGGTAATTGAAATCGACAATGAATCAGTTTTCTATCTGACTACTAATTTCCCCGGACTTAAAAACATTATTACCGGCGATTTTCTCACCCTCGACATAGACATGTATTTTAATGGTAACCTGGCTATTATAGGTAATTTACCGTATAATATTTCGTCCCAGATTTTTTTTAAGATTCTGGGAAATCACGATAAAGTCAGGGAGGTATGCTGTATGCTTCAGAAAGAGGTTGCTGAGAGGATATGCGCAGGCCCCGGATCAAGGACTTACGGGATATTAAGCGTACTTCTTCAGGCATTTTATTCTGCTGAATACCTTTTTTCAGTTCCGGGCAATGTTTTTGTGCCTCCGCCCAAAGTTCAGTCGGGGGTGATAAGGCTGAAAAGAAATGAAGTCAAGGCACTTGATTGTGATGAGAGACTCTTTTTCAGAGTTGTTAAAGGCTGTTTTAATCAGCGCCGGAAAACGCTGAGAAATTCGGTGAAGTCAGCCTTTAATATTGATGCTCCTGATTTTGAAGGTATGAACCTTAGGCCTGAACAGTTATCGGTGGATCAGTTTGTCAGACTTACAAATTGGATAGGGACAAATATTAATGCTTCAGAATGAAAAACCAATAGCATCAACAGGATTCATTTTTGCTGCCGCATAAGCAGGGGCATATCCTGCAACAATCCCAATAATAGCTGAAATAAGAACTGCCAGAATAATATTACCGGTTGTAAGGTATATATTTAGGTCATAAAGGTAATTGATAACCAGGGTTCCGATGAATATCAGGAGCAGTCCGAACAGTCCGCCAACTATTGAAAGGAGAACTGATTCGGTAAGGAATTGCTGAAGAATGAAAAATCTTTTAGCCCCGAGTGCTTTCTGGATTCCTATAATATTTGTTCTTTCCCTTACAGAGACAAACATAATATTTGCAATCCCGAATCCTCCCACAAGAATTGCGAAGCCTCCTATGATCCAGCCTACGATATTTATAACCTTAAATACCGATTCGAATCCCTTTGAAAGCATGCTTGCCTGGTTAACCGAGAAATTTGTTTCTTCCGCCGGCTTCAACCGCCGGGCTGCTCTCAGAATCATTGTTACTTCATCGGAAAGTTCCTGAACCGGCACTTCAGGCTTTGCCCTTATCATCAGCTGGGTCTCAACGAATCTGTTTCGCAAATTGATAAAGTTCCTTCCGAAATTCAAGGGCACAAGGGTAATCTGGTCCAGATTGTTCAGGCTAATTCCGCCCTGCCCCTCCTTTTTGAGAACACCTATTACCTGTACTTTAAATCCTGCCAGGATAATGTCTTTCCCGACCGGATCAGCTTTTTCAAATAATTTTTCAGCTATTTCAAAACCCAATACGGCAACATTTTTTCCGGAGGAAAACTCGTATGGTGAAATATATCTGCCTTTCTCAATCTCAAATGAGGCCACTTTATCCAGATCATTTGTTCCTGCAACAATAAGTGCCTCGTTGGCGACATTACTCTTGTACTTTACCTTTTCACTCTGATAGACAGAAAGCGCAGCTGATTCAGTTTTCGTTGATTTGTTCAAAATAGTCTTGTAATCATTAAGATCCACAGAAGGCCATTTCATAATATCCCACCAGGCAACATTAGGGTTAAAGGCCTCGGACCAGGGGAACTTCTGAACATAAACAACATTACTGCCCATGGAGTTTAAACTATCCTTGATAGATTTCTCCATCCAGTCGAATACAGTAAAAACAGAGATAATACAGAATATACCAATTGTTATTCCAAAAAGGGAAAGGAACATCCTTAATTTATTGGTAAACAACGATTTAAAAGCAAAAACCAAACCCTCTCTGAAAAGTCTGAAAAACAGTCCCATAAGTCAGTCACAAATTCGATGAAGGCCGAAGTTAAGAAATTCAACCGGGTTTTTTATATAAATACTCAATAATTAGGTCAAAAGATTATCATCCGCACTGATTATGAAAAAAGCTCTGCCTTTACAGAAACCGGCCATTAATTATTCATAATTATTTTGTATTGAGGTTAATAAAAAAATATCTATTTTTAACCGCCTGAATCAGGTGGGGAATTCTGTTCACAAAAATCAGATTATGAGTGATAAAAGAATAAAGAGTGCATTAATTTCGGTTTTTTTCAAAGACGGACTTGATGCGATTGTCAGAATGCTTGAAGAATTAAATATTAAGATTTATTCCACAGGCGGCACTTACAGCTTTATTGATGGTCTGGGCATTCATGCAGAAAAAGTTGAGGACCTTACCGGTTTCCCCTCAATTCTCGGAGGCAGGGTAAAGACACTACATCCTTCAGTTTTTGGTGGGATTCTTGCGCGAAGAGAAAACACTGAAGATTCAGAGCAGCTTGTAAAATACAGGATCCCTGAGATTGACCTGGTTATTGTTGACCTTTATCCATTTGAAAAAACTGTTCAATCGACAGAAAATGAAGAAGAAATAATTGAAAAGATTGATATTGGGGGAATTTCACTTATCAGGGCTGGCGCAAAGAATTATAAGGATGTTTTGATAGTTTCAGAAAGTGGACAATACCCGGGGTTGATTGATCTTCTCAGCCGGAAAAGAGGCGTGACATCACTTGAAGAAAGGAGGTTTTATGCAGCCGAAGCTTTTAAGACTTCTTCCAATTATGATACCGCAATTTTTAAATATTTTAACAAAACAGAAGGTATTGAGGTTTTCAGGGAGAGCATAAATGATTCATATCATCTTAGATACGGAGAAAATCCTCATCAAAAAGGGATTTTTTACGGGGAGCCCGACCGGCTATTTGATAAATTGAACGGGAAGGAGATCTCGTATAATAATCTGCTTGATATTGATGCAGCGTTAGCGCTTATTGACGATTTTACAGATACTACGTTTGCTATAATAAAGCATAACAATGCATGTGGTGTTGCATCGCGCGAAAAACCAGGTGATGCATGGAACGATGCTCTTGCATGCGATCCGGTTTCTGCTTTCGGAGGCGTAATTATTACAAATACCACTGTTGATGAAACGGTGGCTGCAGAAATCGATAAGATATTCTTTGAAATAATCATTGCCCCTGAGTTTTCTGAAAAAGCAGTTGAAATACTGAAACAGAGAAAGAACAGAATTATTCTCAAAAGGAAAGTGGGGCTAAGCAATCCGTATATTTTCAGATCTTTACTAAACGGTGTCCTGTGGCAGGAGCGTGACTCCAGCACGGAGAAAGAATCTGACATGAAACCTGTTACAGACAGACACCCTGATAAGATTCAGTTTGAGGATCTTATATTTGCAAATAAGATTGTTAAGCACAGCAAGTCGAATGCTATTGTTCTGGCCAGAAACAGGCAGCTTTGTGCCAGCGGCATAGGGCAGACCTCCCGGGTTGACGCATTAAAGCAGGCAATTGAAAAAGCTCGCTGCTTTGGATTTGACCTTAACGGAGCCGTACTTGCTTCTGATGCCTTTTTCCCGTTTGCCGACTGTGTTGAAATAGCCCATAAAGCTGGGATAGCGGCAGTGGTGGAACCGGGGGGATCGGTAAGAGACAAGGATTCAATCGATTATTGCACTGCAAATGGTATAGCAATGGTATTTACAGGCATCAGACATTTTAAACACTGAATTACAATTATTTAATATCTCACTAAATGGGACTTTTTTCATTTTTGACACAAGAGATTGCAATTGACCTTGGAACAGCAAACACTATCATTATTCACAACGATAAGATAGTTGTTGATGAACCATCGATAGTAGCAATAGACAAAAATACCGGTAAACTTATTGCAATTGGTGAAGCAGCAAGGCAAATGCATGGAAAGACTCACGAGAATATAAAAACTGTCCGCCCCTTGCGCGATGGCGTAATTGCCGATTTTAACGCCGCAGAGTTGATGATCAGGGGAATGATTAAAATGATCAACACCGGGCCAAAGTTTTTCACTCCTTCACTGAAGATGGTAGTGTGTATACCTTCAGGCAGCACGGAAGTAGAATTAAGAGCTGTCCGCGACTCTTCCGAACACGCAGGTGGACGGGATGTATATCTGATTTATGAACCAATGGCAGCTGCAATTGGTATCGGCCTCGATGTTGAGGCTCCCGAAGGCTGCATGGTCGTAGATATAGGCGGCGGCACAACTGAAATTGCTGTAATAGCTCTTGGAGGAATAGTTTGCAATAAGTCCATCAGAATTGCCGGAGATGGATTTACGGCTGATATTCAATCGTATCTGAGGCATCAGCATAATATTAAAATAGGAGAAAGAACAGCCGAGGATATAAAAATTGCAGTCGGGGCAGCATTACCGGATATTGAAAACCCTCCTGCTGACTATGTGGTCAGGGGGCCAAACATAATGACCTCTCTTCCGATTGAGATACCTATTTCCTACCAGGAGATAGCTTATTGCCTTGACAAATCACTTACAAAAGTTGAAGCAGCGCTCCTTAATGTTCTCGAGCAAACTCCGCCTGAATTATATGCAGATATAGTTAACAAAGGAATTTATCTTGCAGGAGGAGGAGCTCTTTTAAGAGGACTCGATAAAAGGCTGGCGGATAAGATCAATATTAATTTCAATGTTGTGGAGGATCCGTTGCATGCGGTAGCAAGAGGTACCGGTGTGGCATTGAAGAATGTGGATAAATTCCCCTTCCTGATGCGATAACCCTATAGTAAATGAGAAACCTGCTAAACTTTCTGGTGAAGTACAATCATATCATTGTTTTTCTTTTTCTGGAGGGAATAGCATTTTATTTACTGGCCTCAGGTAATAATTATCACAATTCCACGATGGTTAAGAGTGCTCACTCAGTTACAAGTGGAGTTGAGAAGAAAATAAGCAATTTCCGGTCCTTCCTAAATCTTCGTGAAATAAATTCAAATCTGGCAGCGGAAAATGATGTTCTGAGGAATAATCTTGAGAAATTTGCAGTGAAAGAAGATCTGACAATTCATTCTGTTTCAGACACTATCCTTAAACAACAGTATAGTTATGTGTCGGCAGAGGTAATAAACAACTCTGTCAACAAGCAGAAAAACTACTTTACACTTAACAAGGGAAGAAAGCAGGGTCTCGGAGTTGATATGGCTGTTATAAACGACAATAATATTGCCGGAATAATTGTAGGCTGCTCAGAGAATTACTCAATTGCTATTTCGCTCCTTAATCTTGATTTCCGTGTCAGCGCAAGAATAAAATCCAATGGTTATTTCGGGTCACTTGGCTGGGATGGTCATAACTCAAGATATGCAATTCTTAATGAAATACCCCAGCATGTTAACATTAGTCAGGGAGATACTATTGAAACGACAGGCTATTCTGCAATATTTCCCGAGGGGATTCTTATTGGCAGAATAAGTGATTTTAAGAAAAGCGGAAGTGATTTTTATAGAATAAATGTTGAGTTATTTACAAATTTCAGAAATCTTTATTACGTAAGTGTTATTGGGAACATTAAAAAACCTGAACAACACCAGCTTGAAAAACAATATCAATGATTAACTCATTATTACGGTTCACTTTTATTTTCATCCTGCTGATTTTGCTGCAGCTGTTGCTGTTTAATAATATTCAGTTCAGCGGATACATAAATCCGTATGTTTATATCATGATCATACTTGTCCTGCCCAGCGCTATCCCTTCCTGGCTTCTTATGCTGATTTCTTTTTTTACCGGATTAATTATCGATCTTTTCATGGGGTCGCCGGGGATGCATACTTCTGCTGCAGTAATGGCAGGTTTCTCGCGTCCTTATGTTTTAAACCTTATTTCTCCAAGGGATGGATATGAATCCGGATCGGACCTCTCAATGTCAGCTTACGGGTTCAGTTGGTATCTTACCTACACAGTAATTGTTGTTGTAATCCACCATACTGTTCTCTTTTATCTTGAAGTTTTCAGCTTTTCCGGTTTTTTCAGAACCCTGCTCCGGGTAATTTTA
>CAYPKL010000382.1:0-2585 GCA_964411285.1 uncultured Rikenellaceae bacterium | reverse complement strand
AAGAAATAAATGTCTTGTCCACTTTCATATAAACTATTACGCCGGCAACGATCATTAGAATAACAATGACTGCGATAATTGAGCCGATAGCGATGAGCAACTTTTTAAACATATATCTTCCCGCCTTTCTCGATTTATGCTGGCTAAATTGTAAATAAAAAAATATTCGGTTTTCAATTTATACTGTTCATCAGCCGTAAGCTTACAATGGCAATGTGACTGCGCAGTGAATAAAATTGATCGGCAAAAGAAGCTGGAAGTTTCATATTATTGACTGCCTGCTCAATCTGATCGAGCCTGTTGAGCAGTTCTTCTCGTTTTTCGGATGTTACATTCAGGCTCAGGCCACTTTCCAGAACAAGTAAAGCACGGTACCAGCGCAAAATGCGTAAACGCACACGCCAGCGATAGATAACCGGTATGCTCTTGAGTCCAGGAATCAAAACCAGAATCATCGGCACAATTATAACCAGTATGCGGTTGAGAAGACTGGCCATCCAGAACGGAAAATACCGGTAAAGGAAGCTCTTACCTGATTTGTAAAAGCGCTGTGCATCGGGGCTGATGCGGTATTCATGCTCGATCAGTGCCGGAAATTCACCCTGGCGCTGATATATGCTGGCACGGCTGTGCACTTCTGTCATCGCTTCCATGAGCAGATCCGAAAGCGCTGGATGCAAATAGGCCCGCGCAACAAGTTCAACAGTGGGACTGAGCAGATTAATATTGTGGTCGGGAACATTCTTTCCAAAATCAATCGATCCTTCCGGCAGCACCAACTTATTTAAATATTTGATACGGCGCGTATAGGCATCGGCCTGTGAAAAATTGAAGGCCGTTATCCCCGGTTGCTTCAGCAGATCACGCATTGTTTTTGAAGATGCGGAATCACCCATCATAAACGCCCCCTCTATTTTACCTTCCAAGAGAGCTTTCTCGGCTTCTTCATCATCTATTGCCAGAAGAGTGGTCGTACCACCGGGCTTAATACCATTCAGGGCAAGAAGCTCTAGCGCCAGTATATTTGTCCCCGTTCCTTGTTCACCGATAGCCAGCCGCTTGCCGCTGAACTGAGAAAGAAGGCTAACCGGTTTATCGGCCTGACAAAACAGGTAGAGCGGTTCATAAGAAATACTGCCCAGCGAAACCAATTTATCAATGTTCTTTCCCTTGGCCACGCCCGTCTGAACAAATCCAATGTCAACATTGAATTTGGGATTTTCCAATCGCTCTAGATTTTCCAGTGATCCTTCGGAGGGAAGAATCGTAAGCTTAACGCCTTTACGTGCAAGAATCTTGGCATATTTTTCGGCATTCCTTTGGAAGAGACTCCCTTTATCACCACTGGTGATGATAATTGCATTAGGTGGCGCAGAGTAAAAGAACCAGAACGCGGCGACAATTACAACAAGCGCGGTAAAAATAATGGCGCTGAGCGTGGCGCCAGGACCAAAGCCGAATGTCTCCGCAAACATCACCTGCAGCTTGTTGAAGCCGAGTCGGGAATTTCTTGCCAATGGCGATCCACCCCGGTCAAGTCCGCTATTGCAGCTTTCTTCCATAATTTACGCCTCTTCTTATTTCGTGTTCGGGTTATTGGCCTTAAGCAGCCTTATATATTTAATCCGGCATTTTTCAGCAATAAATTATAGTAAATATCAGCAGATCACCATAGCACGCAACAATATATGCCATAAATAAATCATTTATCAAGGCAAATCGAAAGGCATGGTCAGTCATATGGCTCTGCCTTTTTTGTATATTTCCTTCGGTAATACTCAAAGTTATATTGGATATTCCACGCTTGACTTGTAGGGTATGCCGTGTAAAACGTATGACTTGTCGGTTAAAGTCCGACCATGGGAGTTCGGTAGTTCGCCCATGTAGCTTGAGGGAGGTGCAAAGGGTAACCGGAAGCATTAAGTTTCCTGACAAAGGCTCCGTAAGGGAGCTGAGCAAACCTGCGGGTTGCAGCACGAGCGAACCCAAATGTAGCCTCGAAAAGCAAGATTGAGTCGTCGACCCTCTCCTACATTGGGGAAGACCGGTGCATCTATCCAACGAAAACTACCAAAGCGGATAGATAGGCTCCCGGGGTAACAGAGGTGACACGCAGGAGCAGCCATACGACAATAAACACGGGAGACCCTTGTCGATGTCCTTCAGGAGGACAACCGGCAGATATAAGGAAACGAAATTCTGCTGGGTCGGCAGGGGAGTCGGATTTGTCCATAGTACCGCTTGTATCCGAAGGACAGCATAACCTTGGGAGAGGGAAGGGGCAATACTTTTATCACGTTTCAGAAGAGGTGAAGGAATGGAGATTGCGCGGAAGTGCTGAAAACTCCAGAAGAGGTCCGGGAACTTCAGAGGAAACTATACCGGAAGGCAAAGCAGGAGAAGGAGTACCGATTCTATCTTCTCTATGACAAGATATACAGGCCGGACATCCTGAACCACGCCTACAGACTTGTCAAAGCGAACAAGGGAGCGCCGGGAATAGACGGCGAAACCTTCGATAGCATCGAGGAGAGAGCAGGAGGAGCCGAGAAGTATCTTGAAGAGATCGCCGGTGCACTAAAGCG
>CAYPKL010000381.1:0-3276 GCA_964411285.1 uncultured Rikenellaceae bacterium | reverse complement strand
CATTGATTAATATTTAATCAGAGAATGCATTAAATCATAATATAGAAACTAAGACAATTATTTTAATAAATGTCTTAGTTTCCATTAAGTACAAGGCAGGTAAAAAATATCAGGTCAGTTGGACCTTCCTATTTCAGTTTGATTACTTTTATCTGATCAACGAAATTTTTCGTTTTTAATGAAAGAAAATACAGACCTGAGGGATAATTGCCGGTTTCCAATAAGAAACGATAGTTCCCTGCCCTCATAAACTGGTTTTGTATTGTTTCGGTCTTTTGACCGAAAGAGTTGTGTACTTCTAACATTACATGACTGTCTTCGGCTAAATAATATTCAATCCAGGTATAGTCGCTGAAAGGATTAGGATAATTCCGATAAAGTTTACTTCCGGATGGTATTACAATATCCGAAATACCCGATAAATCCGAATCCGAATCAATGTTCTTCCCCCCCGATTTTGAATTATCAGAGATTATCTCAGCCCAAGCTATATCAGCATTCGGGAATCCCCCAGGAGACGCACCAACCACAATTGCAAGCCTTGGATTAATAAGTTGCTGGGTAACTGTACCAAGCTGTGTCCAAACAGTTCCATTCAAGGAATAATAAGCAGTAAATAATTCTGTTGCAGGATCCCTGTCAAGACGGTAATGCAGATTTGCTGTATTTGTATTGATGACTGTATTCACAAGACTGGCTGCACCATCGGTTTCTCTTAAAAATGTCATCCTGTTGCTGCCCTCGTAAATACGGGTTACCTGAACATAATTATCATCATCCTGATACACCGCCAATCCTGCCTGCTGGTAAGCCTGAGTCGGAGCAAAAGCCGAAATTTTCAGCCGCACACTTGTCCAGCCTGAAGGCAGGTCGCGAAACATGGAGTTGCGTGTATTGTTCAGGTTGCGCCACAGATCTCCCTCATCAACCGGGATCCTTATTACTCCGGGATGAGCCGTCTGATCGAAGGAAACAACAGCTCCGGTAGTCTGCTCAGTGTTCCGTGAACTACCTGAAGGGGTTACGGCTATGAAGTCCCAGCCGGCTGCCAATAAACTGGTGCGATCAGAATAAGTAAAATCGTAGTGAAGAGTACCTGCCTGATTAATTGTCAGGTTCACATTGACCACCTGAGGCGTATTGGTTGCTCCGGCTGATGCAACAGTAATTGTCTTGTTATAGGTTCCTGAAGTCAGTGAAGTGCTGTTTACCTGAACCTGAATAGTACCGTTGCCCGATCCTGAAGCCGGAGTGACTGTCAGCCAGGCAGGCAGACTATTATCTGCAGTGGCTGTCCAGTTAAATGATTCCGGAATATTTGATGAAATTGTCAGTAACTGATTTGCAGGATTTGTTCCTGCTGGTGCTGCAAAGCTTAGATTGCTGCTGCTCAAATAAATCCGCGGCGCGGAATCGGTTACATATCTGATTTCAACTGATTTGTTAACTGATGGTTCCAATCTTACATTAGTCAGTAAAACAAGATTTCCAGCAACATTTTCTATCTGATAAGGATTTGCTGTTCCACTGACTGAAACACTTTCAATTGTTCTGGTATCATCAATATCAACCCGTAAAGTGGTAACATCAGATGTCCTGAATGCCGCCTCAAAGTTCTTATATGATGAGGACGGAATTGACAGTCTTGAAACACTGAATGTGATAAGATCTGCACCGGAATTGTAGCCGGTTAAAATAAACCTGTCCCTTTGAAGTATGTATTTGATTACATCCCCTATTGATGTTACCCATATATCTTGTGTAGTTGCATAATTAATCGCACCATCATCATTGGTCGAGCCATGCAAAACCATATTAAACCATTTGTTCTGTTCAACTGCCAGATCGACAACTGTTTTTAAATCTGATGGTGGATAGGGCGTGTGCTCATGGGAATTATAACTTTTTAAATCCATGAAATTTGACGGAGTGGCATCCTCCAGCTGGTTTTTGTTATAGCCGCGTGCGCTTAAGAAATAATCAGAAGTAATTGTCTGCCTGCGTAAGGTAGTGGTTCCGCATGGCCATGCAAACGAAACCAGGTACTCGCATGGCTGAGACGTGTTGGCACAGATACCAGCAATATTTGGTTCAATTTCCTGAGTTCTCATTACATTATCAGCAACATAAGCGCAAGGATGGTTGACTGTATGGGATCCCAATTCCATTCCCGTGTTATAGAAGGTTGAATAATATGATGGCGGGGTGATTCCATTGAAGAAATAAGTTCCCTGAAACCCATTCGTTTGCAGTGCATCATATCCTGACGAATATCCATCATCAACGGATACGCTCATTGCAGCATCTTTATCATTTTTCCATACGGCAGCTTTTACCGGAACATCCGGATTAATTATTAAAGATACCGGAATGGTAACCGGATTTGCAGATGATGATGATGATACTATTGTAATACTGCCATTGTATACTCCTGCAGTCAAACCACCTGTATTAACACTTACATTAAAAGTACCGTCAGTAGTTCCGCCCGTTACGGCAGGAGTCATCCAGGAAGCAGTCACAGATAACGTCCAGTCAATTGAATTTCCTTCACTTGTACAGACAAAGACCGAACGTGAATCACTTATTGTCTGGCCCTGAATACCACTAAAAACAAGACTTCGCGGATTGGCAATAAGCTGATCAGTTACCGGATCGGACGAGGTAACTGTGACAGTTATACTTGTTCCAAGGCTCTGGGCAGAACAACCTCCTGCACCGGTAACTGATGTCAGTGCATAGGTATATGTCCCTGTGATCAGTGCTCCTGTCGAAATAGAAGCCCCGCTGGTGTAATTACTAACCGGCGATTGGGCTACACCGTTCCTGGTATAGTTAATTGTATATGGTGCCATACCTCCGGTTATGACAACATTGAAATTCGTGGATGTGTTGTTTCCTATTGTTATATTATCGTGAAGCTGGGCAAGTGTTATCACTGGTGATACTGTTATCACAACAGGTGAACTGTTAACCGGTGTATAGGTCCCGCTGGAAACAGTTCTCCTGTAATAAGTGCTTACAGTTAATACCGGTGGCGCATATCCTGCGAGGGTAGCTCCCGTTATATTTGACCATGTAGTGCCATCTGGCGAACTCTGCCACTGGTAGGTATATGAACCTGTGCCTCCGGTGGGCGCTGTCAGTTGTGTCAGCGCTGCCGGGGTGGTGTTGTAACATATCGTCTGTGCTGTACCTATCGTACCTGATGTCAGGCTGCCATCGTCCGGCGTGATCACTTCTGCCCATTCTATATCTGCATTCGGATAACCTCCC
>CAYPKL010000380.1:0-2673 GCA_964411285.1 uncultured Rikenellaceae bacterium | reverse complement strand
CGTTACGAACTAAAAGATTGGCATATTCTGAAGCACTTTCAAAAGTAATAAATTTTCCTATCAGATAAGCAAGTGAATCGTTTTCTATTGTTAAAATTTCAAAACCACGAACTCCGGCTAACTTTTTATAATTTTCCGCGACATCTTCTTTTACTGGTTTATCAGACCTTAAGACTTCAACACGGAACGAGAGTGTGGCCGGTCCGGGTTCCACGGAATTTCCGGCCGCCGGAAGACGCGACTTGAAAAGAGGCTTATTCCCCCATTCTTTCTCAAGAAGCAAAGCTCTGTCGATTGAAATAATTTTGCCGTCGGAAACAGCATTAAGAAAAGCATCCCTGAACCCTGCCTGTTTAACCCTTAAAAGCGACCTGTTGGCATCTTCTGATTTACGGAACATCCCGGCATAATACTTTACAGAAGCTGTTCCCGGTACACGAAAACCTGATATTGGAGTAATTCCCTTAAAGAGTGAAGGAGATACAGGTTTGCTGAACACTGCGATCTGAATTCTGTAAACAAGCCCCGGAGGCATTTCCGGATCAATAAGTATTTTCTGGTTCTTAACAGTGTTTAAATCAGCGATATCAAAAACGGAGTAGACAGGTTTTTCAACCGTAACAGGTTGGGATTTGTCAGAAGCTGCCGGAATATCACTGTTTTTAAGAGGCGGTGCCTCCTGACTTCCGGTTGATTTTTCAGGTTGTGGGGATACAGGTGGTACCGCAACCGGATCTTTCGTCAATCCGGCTGTACTATCTGAATTGCTGAATTTTTCATTGGCGAGTTTCTGATATCTTGCAGCAGCAGCCTCAAGTTCATCAATCCTTGCTTTTGCAGAAGGCTTCTGGGATACAGGCAGCCTTTCAAAATCATTTTTATAATCAGCGGCAAGAGCAGTTAAAGAATCGGCTTTAACCTGGTAATCCAGCGCTTCAGAAAGTGTTCTGTCATAATCGGCAGGAAGATTCTCCTTTACCTGAACAGGCTTGATCACAGGCTCTTTCAAAATATTTTCATCGACTTTCTTCTGTTCTGCGGGGGCTAAAGAGTCACCTGCATTTTTCAGAACATCAGCTATCGAAAAATCTGATTCATTCAATTGTCCTTTGCCTTCCTTACACTCCTGAACAAATTTCGAAACTCCTAATTTCCCGGAGACCTTTCTGCCGGCTATGTCAGAGAAATGATTGTATGATA
This sequence comes from uncultured Rikenellaceae bacterium, assembly GCA_964411285.1. Classification (GTDB taxonomy): domain Bacteria; phylum Bacteroidota; class Bacteroidia; order Bacteroidales; family VadinHA17; genus LD21. The sequence goes on along the minus strand of CAYPKL010000380.1, from coordinate 1,473 downwards.
TTATAGCTTCATTGAACCGGCCTGATAACTGCTGTGACCTACCCAGGTAAAACCAGGCATCATCAGGAATTGATTTAATATCAACGGAACCGTCCACAGCTTCCTGCAGCAAAGACATAGCTTTCGCGGGTTCCCTGTTTATTTTAATAAGACATAAAGCTGAATAATATTTATACTGCGGGTCTTTTGTATAGATTTCCAGAAGACCGGAAAACTCCTTGTAAGCCTGCTCATATAAACCTGCATCATATTTCTCCAGTGCGGTTTGTCGCACAGCTTTTTTCTGAATATTCTGCGATAGCGAATTATTACAAAATAAACTGGTTACGGCCAACATCAGAAATAAAGCGAAACAATGTCTGATTTTCATTACCATGCTGACAATCTTTAGAGTATATTTAATGGCAAATATAACCACAAAATAAGTTCCATGGTATCCAAGACGTTATTGTTAATTGGATCACCCAGATTGATAACAAAAAAGGTAGTAGATGTTTCAGGAAGTAAGGTCAACAAATTCCCTTTTCATTTTAATCGGATATATGTAGAAAGATGACAATGAGACTATCTCCATTTACTGAAAATGGAATGGGGAAAGAAGAACTCACACTCAGGATATTGTGATATTCGAAATAGCATTCTTTTTGCCATTTATATCTTAGCCAGGCACCGTAGGCTACCCCAGAGTTCGGAGATTGTTTGATTATTTGGTCATCTTGGTTAATTCTTGTTTATAGCCATGAAGGAATTTCGTCATCTGGAACAGGATACTTACATTTTCATACTCCAACAAAGCGAACATCCAAAATGTGATACTTTTAGTCTTTGTGAATGTAGGTCAATGCTTCATTAGGTATTCACCATGATTTATGCCGTCTCATATTCTTAATATAATTTACCACCAAGAGGAACATCTATATCAGGAATAGCTAAAATGCACTCATTATTTCCATCCGGAACACCCAGATTTAATACCTCAGAGATAGCAGTCCCGATGGTGACGTTCACTCCAACAGTTGAAAAACTGGCATTGGTATTTGCCATGCCAGCAGGACTCTTGGTTATGGCTTGGATGATTATGTTTACCAGAAAACTTTTCAAATTAGGGATGGTATCAAATGATTAATTTTCAATTACTACGCTAAACTATTCTACCCCCTACAATGATAATATCTGATGCATAGTGATGTGGAAGATTAAAATATATTTAACAGAATATAAATAGATTACATCTACTTCATTCTTTATACGTAGAGATGCAATGGATGACGGAAGAATATTATAAATGGTTAACGCAAAGAGCAGTTGAATAGCCTTTTACTTGACTGAAACTGATTCAACGACCTCACTGAGGTCTTTTCCTGCCATTCCCATCACCTTTGAGATAGTACCTCCGAACATTTTGCCCACAAGTCCGACATTGAGTTGAGATACAAAAACCTGACCTTTCTTGTCTTCATAGACTCCAAAATC
>CAYPKL010000379.1:0-3009 GCA_964411285.1 uncultured Rikenellaceae bacterium | reverse complement strand
AGCTTTATACCTGATCTGGCCCAGGCCGATCCGAAATATCTTCTCTCATCAGCAATAGGAGGGTTCATCTGGAATATAGGAACACTTCTTCTCACTGCCTCTATCGCTGTTGCAGGAATGTCGGTCGCCTTCCCCATAGGCGGAGGAATAGGATGGACACTGGGTATTCTCATAAATTACCTCGGAAAACCCGAAGGAAATGCTGCATTGCTGTTCGGCGGCACTGCAGTGATAGTTCTGGCTATCCTTGTCAGCATGCAATCGTACAGAAAGCTTGCGGACCAGCAGAAAAAAACTTCTCTCAAGGGTATAACACTTGCTTTTCTTGCAGGTATCTGCATTGCATTTTTCTACAGGTTTGTAGCCTCCTCCCTGGCAACAGATTTCACACCTGAAGAAGCCGGGAAGATCAGCTCATATACAGCAGTTGTCCTTTTCTCCTTAGGTGCACTTATCAGCACCATAATAATAAATCCGATCTTCATGGCAAACCCGGTAGAAGGCGCCCCGGTAAAAATGTCACAATGGTTCAGGGGAAAATCCAAAGCTCATTTGCTGGGAGCTCTCGGCGGAGCAATCTGGTGCCTTGGTAATTCAGTAAGCTTTATGTCGGTGGGTGCTGCCAGTCCTGCAATTTCCTATGGATTGAGTAATGCCGCGCCTGTAGTAGCTGCACTCTGGGGTATTTTTGTATGGAAAGAGTTCAACGGAGCTCCAAAAGGGACTAACCTGCTGCTGACACTGATGTTTGCATTTTATATTATCGGCCTGGTGCTGATTGTATATTCGAAATTTGCTTAGGTTTAAATTCCCCTTTTATAAAGTAAAAACAATCACATTATGACCCGAATAGCATTTCTTACAATATCATTACTCTTCTGGAGTTCATTTGCCTTTTCCCAGGAAATTCCCTGGTCAGGGCCCTCGGTGGATCTCTCACACGGGAAACTCAGGGTATCAGACAATAAACGCTTTCTTATTCATGAAGACAGTACTCCGTTCTTCTACCTCGGCGACACGGGATGGGAACTTTTCCATCGCCTTAACAAGGTGGAGACCGAAAAATATCTGGAGAACCGGCGGGCTAAAGGTTTTACGGTCATTCAGGCGGTAGCGCTGGCAGAGCTTGACGGGCTTAACACGCCTAATGCTGAAGGCAACAAACCACTATTAAACAATGACCCGCTCAAGCCCAACGAAGCTTATTTTGCACATGTTGACTGGGTAATAAAAAAAGCAGGGGAAAAAGGAATTTACATCGGACTACTCCCTACCTGGGGAGATAAGGTTGACAAAAGGTGGGGCAAAGGACCTTTCATATTTAATAAGGATAATGCTTATAAATACGGTCAGTGGATCGGGAACCGTTATAAAGACTATCAGAATATCATCTGGATCAACGGCGGTGACAGGGAAGGCGGCGGTGACAATTTTCCAATTTGGACCGCAATTGCAGAAGGCATAAAATCGGTTGATAAAAATCATCTTATGACATTCCATCCCATGGGTGAAAACAGCTCCTCAGCATGGTTTCACAACAGCGGGTGGCTTGATTTCAATATGGCTCAGACCGGTCACGGACAACGGTCGTATGCGGCATATTTAAGATTTATTGTCAGCGACTATAATCTGAAACCGGTAAAACCCTGTCTCGATGGAGAACCACGTTATGAGGACCACCCTGTTGGATGGAACCCTGAAGTCCTGGGATGGTTTAATGATGCCGATGTAAGACAGGCCCTCTACTGGAATCTCTTCAGCGGAGCCTTCGGTCATACATACGGCTGTCACCCCATCTGGCAGATGAAAGCCCCGGAACGGGAAGCTGTCGGGCTGGCAAGAAACAATTGGTATGATGTCCTTGATCTTCCCGGGGCTTCTGACCTTATTCATGCAAGAAGGCTGATGGAGTCGCGTCCCTTCCTTTCAAGAGTTCCCGATCAGTCGCTTATAGTTCCTTCATACTATCCTGAAACAGACTATGTTGTTGCCACAAGGGGTGACGGATATGTTCTTGTATATTTTCCAACCGGCTGGAGTGCAGAAATCCAGCTTGACAAAACCGGATTTCCGGCAGTTCATGCTTACTGGTTTGATCCGAGAACAGGAGCTTCTACATTAATCGAGACGATTGATAATATGAAACCCTGGAAATTCACTCCACCCTCGAACGGAAGGGGAAATGACTGGATCCTTATTCTGGATGATGTTTCAAGGGGTTTTAAACTGCCGGAATAAGATGAAAATTGGCTTAAGCTCATACACATACACATGGGCCGTGGGCGTTCCCGGATCAATGCCTCAATGTACTTTATCACCATTTGATCTGGTTGACAAAGCAGCATCATATAACCTTGAAGTAGTTCAGATTGCCGACAATCTCCCGCTCGAGATGCTGCCGGAACAACAGAAAGATGATCTGAAAAAGCATGCAGAGGGGAAAGGGTTATCAATAGAGATGGGCGGCAGAGGACTAACTCCGGAACACACAATGGATTGCCTTAATACTGCAAAACATCTGAATTCCTCAATACTCAGGATGGTGATCGATGCCAGGGGATTTGAACCTGATCTGCAAACGATCATATCTATAATCCGGGAGCTTGTTCCTGAACTGAACTCAAGAAAAATCCGCCTGGCAATAGAAAATCACGACAGGCTAAAGGCAAGGGAATTCGAGAAAATAATCCTTGCTGCAGGAAGTGATATGGTTGGAATCTGTCTTGATTCAGTAAATTCGATGGGGGCAGGCGAAGGCTTTGAAACAGTTTCCGAAATTCTGCTGCCTTATACAATTAACCTTCACATCAAAGATTTTACAATACAAAGGGTTCCTCATAAGATGGGATTGATAATCGGTGGGGCTCCTGCGGGCCGGGGAATGCTTAATATAGCCTGGCTTTTTGACAAACTTGCAGTCAGCAAAAAATGCCAGAGTGCAATCCTTGAATTATGGACACCCCCCGAAGAAACTATTGAAGCAACAATTCTGAAGGAAGAACAATGGGC
>CAYPKL010000378.1:0-4783 GCA_964411285.1 uncultured Rikenellaceae bacterium | reverse complement strand
GTCCGTATTCCCCATTTAAAACCAAGCACAGCCTGCCGGTAAGTTGCATTGCTGTGTCCTGCAGCCACAATAATGTCATTACTCATCAGGTATTCAATTACCTCACTGGTGCATATTTCAGGAGCCACTGTCATCATCCGTATTACGCCCTTCGATTCATTCACCAAAGCCTCAATTTCATGACTTTCAGGTGACTTAATGAATCTCAGCAGATGAGCACCTCTTCTCTGAGTGCTGATATACGGACCTTCAAAGTGCAAACCCAGAAGAGCAGGATTTGGATTTTCTCTTGCTGTTCTGATCACCTGGCTGTAAACATCCGGGAAATTGGTTGGAACAGCGATAAGGAAACTTGTTGTTCCGGTTCTCACAATGCTGTCGGTAATTGCCTTTAATGCAACGGCTGTTGGCGTTTCCGAGAAAAGATATCCGCCGCCACCGGCAATCTGAAGATCTATCAGTCCGGGCGCCAGAAAATTGTTTCCACAATCAATAATTGTTGCATCCGATGGTATCGACGCCTGATCTGCAACAGCTTCAATCCTGTTATTGTTAATAATAACTGCCTGCCCTTTAATAGTTTCCCTACCCGTATAAATTGTGGAGTTAGTTAAAGCCTTAAACATAATTAGCTATACTGGTCCGTTAAACTTAATTTATTTGATTCTTATCTCCTGTACCGGTACATTCCACCCTGATACTTTTAAAACCGGTTCGGTATCACCGAGCTTTGCCAGCGGGCACGTTACTCTGACTGTTGTGCTTTCACCAGGCGCCAGCGAGAAATAATTCTTCGACCAGAGAGAAGGTAGAACCTCTTCTCCGCATGAAATTATCTGCGGACGAACAAAAAAGGCCAGTTTTTCAGAAGGATTGTTTACCTGTAAAGTCCATGATCTGTCAGTCATATCGCTTTTTTCATTTATTATTCTGATACCTATTGAAGTCTCCGGCATTTCGCTCATCTGTTTATAATTATTGTCGGAAGAGAGCCAGTAGATATTGCGTGAAACTATATTACCTGGGGCATCTTTAAGAGTCAAAACAACGAAAACTATTCCCTTTTCTTTGGAAAGTTTTGATCCTATCTGTGAGGTTTCTTTAACCTCAGAAGGCCCAAGATCAACTTTTTTAACTTCATGGAACAATAATTCAGAATTTAAATTGTAAAGATCAACTTCTGATGTAAGATCAGGTTGCTGTTTATAGGTTCTGTTCAGGACAGTTACCTTGTTACTTATCAGATTAAGCTGAATATGAATAGGTTCGCAAGCATTTTGCATAAAATAATAGCCAGCGTTTGGTTGCAGGTACCAGTCATAAACCTGCCAGACGACACTGGGGAAGGCTGCGTTCAGTTTCCACAACATCACACCACCGATGTCATTCAGTTTATGACCTGCAGCTTCAAATATTCCCTGATAGCCGATAGCGTTCATCAGCTGCATTTTATCAGAAAAGTCTTCCATTGTCGAGGGCTCACCGTATCTTCTTACCATTTCCTGATAATAGAGGTCATAGCGACCATTTCCTGTTGCCGCGTCATGATAACCCCAGGTGTGATTCAGAGGGAAGGGTAAAGTCTTATCCCAGACAAGGTCCGGAATGATTTTAGGCAGAATGTTATAGGGTGGTTGAGAAGGGATTCCGGTCTCATCCTTAAATACCCAATCTTTTGCCGCGATAGCTTTTTTATAGTATTCCTTTGGATCCTGCCAGGTATATGGGCCTCCGCTGTAAACTCCGCTTGCAGCATTATCCGGCCACGATCCCTGCCATCCTTCCGGAAGTTTCGCAAATCCTGAAGAGCTTGGAATAAAAGGTCTTGTTCCGTCCAGAGAAATGATACTGTTGCGCATGAAATCATAAAGTTCTTTTCTCGCATGCCCTTCATTCCCTCCTGTCCATACCAGAAGGCTGGGGTGATTTCTGATCCTTAAAATTGTGGAGACAACATTTTTTCTGAAGACTTCACCTTCCAGAGGCCAGTCGGGCGATCCTTTGAACTCTCCCTGAGTATCGCCTGTTACCCAGAAATCTGACCATACCAATAATCCATATTTGTCGGCCGCCTCAAAAAACTCGTCGCATGGTGTCACGCCTCCGCCCCATATTCTTACAAGGTTTATGTTGGCATTACGGCAAAGTCTTAGCTCATAATCATACCTTAATGAATCGCGGTTGAGCATGAAATCGGGGACCCAGGCACCCCCTGTCAGATGAACCCTCCTGCCGTTTACAAAGAAATCGCGGCGAAGGCTCCCTTTTACATCAACATTTTTTGATGCCACACTCCTGATACCAAAAACAAAGGTTGTATCATCAGAAATTTCTGCTCCGTTGGCAAACTGTAACCGGATCCGGTACAGGTTTGCTTTACCATATCCATTTGGCCACCAGACTGACGGACTGGCAACATTCAGTTCTGAGGTATTAGCTCCATTCAATTCAACAACAGTGCCGGCATTTTTCCGCACTGAAACACTTTTTGAAAACTGAAAAGATTCGCCCTTAAAATTCTCTGGCGATATTTTTACTGTCAGGTTTCCATTTTCATCTTTTCCGGTATGATTGAACAAGGTCATACTCAGAGAGAGTTTTGCAAGAGTTGTATCCTGATCTCCAGGAAATTCAGTCATGATCCTTGGGTTTCCGATTGTAACACCGCCGGATGTCCTAAGATAGACAGGCAACCAGATTCCCATATTCCTGTCCCTGGCAGGAGGTACCCAGTCCCATCCTACAGAACATGCCATTGTAACATTCTTGCCGATATCTCCGGTAGGACCTCCATTCATAAAAAAATCTCCCATTGCTTTAAGCTGCTCGGTATCAGGCAATCCCGGGTAATCAAGAGGATAGATCTTCACTGCAAGAATATTCTTTTCACCGGCTTTAATATGGTTGCTTACATCCAGGCTGTACTGGGCAAACATTCCCGCCATCCGGGTGGAGTCTGCAATTAAACGACCATTAAGCCATACACCTGCCCGGTAGTTTATCCCTTTAAATATCAGTTGAAAACATCGTCCGTTGTCAGAGGCAGGCACATCAAAAGTTGTCCGGTACCAATATGGCTTTTTCCATGGATTGGGATCATTCGGCAGATGGCTGTATTGCTCCAGATTATACTTTTTATTGAATTCATCCGAAGCATCAGGAATAAGCATGTTGTTCATCCCGTTATACGGATCGGGGTAAATATTGTTTGCGACCAGTCCGGTCAAGACGGTTGACGGCACTCTTACATGGAACCAGTAAACTTTTGACACATATCCCGGCACAGAAATTTCTTCACCGGATTCGGAAATGAGCGAAGATGACTGGAGATCGAATTTAACCAGTTTTACCTGTTTTACTGACCCAGGCTGAGGAACGGCCTGAACAGAGAAAAACAGGAACATACAGATCAGATAATATAACTTATGTTTCATTTGCAAATAATTTTTGAAGAAATTTTCTGAATGCTGCTTCATGGGAGCATCTGTGCTGCAGGTTTGCAGTAATTAATCGATTTTATTAAGAAGCATCCAGGTATCTGAATATTGAGGGAACATCGCCCAGATACGCCTGACCTCATTCCTGGCTTCATTAACATCATCCGTGGCCAACACTGAAATCCTGTACAGGCCCTCTTCGGTTTTTAGTATTTCAGATCTGAATCCCTCTCTTTCAATTTCAGATTGACGATTTTTTGCATTATCAGGATCCCTGAAGCTACCAACAATTACAAAATACCTTTGAGGACTGATTTTGATTTCGTTATCTGATACCAGTCTTTTTTCAACTTCCTTAACTTCTTTTGCTTTTTTTTCTTCGTTTACTATTGGTACCTGCTCTTCTTCAACAGGCTTCGATGTCCTGAGAGTTTTTTTTGCCGTGGTACCGGGAATGTAATTTTCCGTATCCTGGCTATCGCTGCTCTGCTGCTTCTTTTTAGTACTTGCGCAGGATGTCACAAGTAACATTAAGATAACTATAATATAAAAATAAATTCTCATAATTCAATCTATTCGAATCTGCTGCAAAATTGCAAAAATTATTCGAGAAAATTGCAGGAATGATTATCTGAGTAGTTTTTTGATGTTATATAGCTTGTTCAAAGCCTCAACCGGTGTAAGATTATCAAGATCGAGATTCAGCAGCTCATCGCGTATCTGTTTCAGGACAGGGTCATCGAGCTGAAAGAAGCTCAGCTGCATTCCTTCCCTGTGATCAGCAAGACCTGCAATAGGTTTTGTCAGCTCCTGCTTCTCATGGCTCTGCTCCAGCTCTTTAAGGATCTCATCAGCTCTTGAAACCACACTTTTCGGCATACCAGCCATTTTTGCGACATGTATCCCGAAACTGTGTTCACTTCCGCCGCGTTTAAGCTTCCTCAGGAAGATCACCTTATTATTGAATTCTCTTATGGAAACATTATAGTTCCTGACCCGCGAGAAGGAGTTCTCCATCTCATTAAGCTCATGATAATGAGTTGCAAATAAGGTCTTGGCTTTGTGCCGGTTTTCGTGCAGATACTCAACCATTGCCCATGCTATGGAAATACCGTCGTATGTACTTGTACCACGGCCAATCTCATCCAGCAGTATCAGGCTGCGGTCCGACAGATTGTTAAGAATGCTTGCAGTCTCATTCATCTCAACCATAAAAGTCGATTCACCAAGACTGATATTGTCAGAAGCTCCCACTCTTGTGAAAATTTTGTCAACAATACCGATAGTCGCCTCTTTTGCCGGGATAAAACACCTGTCTGCGCCATTAGGACTATTAAAGCTGTCTG
>CAYPKL010000377.1:0-4496 GCA_964411285.1 uncultured Rikenellaceae bacterium | reverse complement strand
CTTCTTCATCGGGATTTTTTTTATTTAATCATCGGAAAGATAGCAAATGTTTAATATAGAAATATATCTATGTTTAACTTGTTGCTAAATCTGTGACTGGAATCGAAACCATTGTTTCAGCACATTCTTCCTTTGTGATCCTTTGTGGTAAAGGTATTTTTTTTTAACCACGAAGAGCACAAAGGTTTTCACTAAGGAAATCAAAGGATTAAATAGACACTTCATTGTCTTTTTTTTTTGCCGGGTAGATGGTTTTTAGTAATTTAATGGAATATTATGAATCCAAACAATGAAGATTATGGAAAAAAACATTAACCGGCTGTATGACGATTACAAAAGAGGAAATTCCAGCCGCCGCTATTTCATTAAGAAACTGGCAATCATTACAGGGAGCAGCGCTGCAGCTATCGCTCTGCTTCCGGTTCTGGATGGAAATGAATTAAAATCTGCAGTTTTACAGGAAGAAAATAATGGTCTGGTCTCTGAATTCATTAGTTACCCCGGTGTCACGGGCGAGATGAGAGCATTTATGGTACGACCTGCAAAAGGAAAAAAATTCCCTGCCGTGATTGTAATTCATGAAAACAGAGGTCTTGTTCCGCATATACAGGAGGTCACAAAGAGGATGGCAAAGGAAGGATTTCTTTCACTGGCACCCGATGCCCTTTCGCCCGTTGGAGGAACTCCGGAGGATGTAAGCAATGCAGGGGCACTATTCAAACAGCTTAACAGCGAAGAGACGACAAAGAATTTTGTAGCCGCTGTCAAATACCTTAAAACCCATCCTCTTTCAACAGGAAAAGTTGGTTGTACCGGTTTCTGCTGGGGTGGCGCAATGACTAATCAGGTTGCAGTTAATTCTCCGGATATTGATGCTGCGGTACCCTATTACGGGAGACAGCCAATTTCCGAAGATGTTGAAAAAATCAAAGCCCCGGTTATGGCCCATTATGCTGAAAATGACCAGGGGATAAATGCCGGGATCCAGGCTTTCGAAGAAGCACTGAAAAAATACGGCAAAGAGTACAAGATTTTCATGTATGAGGGAGCCGGTCATGCTTTTAATAACGATTCGAATCCTGACCGTTACAACGAAAAAGCCGCTAAACTGGCCTGGGAGAGAACTATAGGATTTTTTAAGGAGAAGCTCGGCAGCTGAAAAAGCTTTTAACTGAAGTCTGTTTTCCGGTTTCTCCACACGGCAGCAACAGCCTCTGTAAATGGCCGGCAATGATTGAAAAACTGCCTGTATCCCTTGCAGAGGTAGTTTAATCCATCCTCTCCGTCAGGTGTTTTAATGAATCTGTTTTTCGGGCATTCTCCGTTGCACATTTTCTTTACTTCACAATTAAGACAGTATCGTGGAAGGTTAACCGATTTTACCCGGCCAAAAGCAACCTGTCTTTCATCTTCTATAAAATCAGACAACCGTCCTTTCATTATATTTCCAAGAAGATGATCGCGATCAACATAATGATCGCATGAATAAAAATCACCATTGAACTCAACAACAGGAACTCTGCCGCAGTTCTCCCTGAAGATGCACAGGGTATGATCCTGACTAAATGCCGTCCTTAGAGCCTCCTCAAAGATCTGAACCTTGATTTTTCCTATATCAGCTGCTATCCATTCATCGAAAACAGAAGATAAAAAACTGCCGAAATCTTCCGGTCCGACTGATTCAGGAGTGACAGAAGAGGTTGATCCGGGTAACTTCATCACAAGGGGTAAAAAAGTCATAAATCTTATGTCGAGCTGTCTGAAAAACCTGTAGACCTCCAGCGGATTGCCTGAATTATATGAACTGACAACACAAAGTACCTCCGTAGTTATACTGTGTTTAAGCAAAAGGGCCAACCCGGCCATGGCATTTTTAAAGGATGGGGCCCCTGAAACATTATGTCTGAATCTGTTATGGAATTTTTCAGGACCGTCAAGGCTGACACCTGCTATAAAATTCTCATCGGCAAAGAACCTGCACCATTCATCATTAAGAAGTGTCGCATTTGTCTGAATACCGTTCAATATTGAAGCCCCTGCAGGTTTATGCCTGTTCTGAAGTTTCACAACTTCCCTGTAAAAATCCATTCCTGCAAGCGTGGGCTCACCACCATGCCATGAGAACATTATTGAATTGCCATCAGAGGCCTCAATATGCTGTTTAATATAATTTTCAAGGACCTTTTCATTCATTTGCAATGAAACAGCACCCTGGTAAAGGTCCTTCTTGCCCAGATAGTAGCAATAGCTGCATGCCAGGTTGCACACTGACCCTGCGGGTTTAACAAATATTTGAAAATCAGCAGCCATATTTGATGAAAGGATCCGGATTCTTTTTATCTAATGCCATAAGATCAGCCGTTCCATATCATTCCCGGATGATCTCATTCTTATTCGCCAGTTAACAGGATAATAATTGTTTACCCTGCTTCCGATGTTTTTTGCAAAGCCAAGATTAACCCCGTTATATGATAAAATAAACCAACCTTCCTCTTCCGGCCGGATTTTAATGTTTCCCCTTTGGAGAAAATCAATGGCCTGACTGTATTCAAGCTCAATAGCCGGGAAGACCTCCTTCTTTATTTCGTTCGAAAGTGCAAGCTCATGTGAAGGAATATAATCCCTGTTTTTAAGTGTATATAATTTTGTTCCGGCATTTATAATCTTCAGATGCTTATGTATAAACTGAAAATCGTTAATTTCTGCTGGCACCATTGTTATGTCATTACCGGTCTTAATAATGTTTTTACCGGTGATATTTATCACTTTATCAGCTAATATATAATCGTCTTTACGAAGATATATATCATTATTATATCTGATATTTGTCATCTTATGTGATGACTTTTCTTTCTTTTTTAATACTGCTATAAATAATCCCTCGCCCTCAATATTACCGGGATGGAAGCCATATCCAGCTATTCCGTGATAATCAATTTCAGTAATACCTGAATAATCTGAAATATCAATTTTAACCGTTTCAGCTTCATGTCTGCCAAGCAGCCACCTGATATTGTGCTCGTTTTCTGCCGGATTAAACGTGCAGGTACTGTATACAAGAATTCCTTCCTCCTTCAGGGCCGGCCATACATCCATCAGTATCCTTTTTTGCCTGTCGGAACAAAGTAGTGTATTTTCAACCGACCATTCCTTAACGGCAACAGGATCCCTGAACATACCCTCACCGGAACACGGTGCGTCAACCAGAACAGCATCAAAAAAGCCGGTCATTTCCCTGAAAGCTGACGGATCGCTCTGTGTGACAATTGTATTTGATGTTCCCCATTTTGTTATGTTCTCAGCGAGTATGGAAGCCCTTGACCTGATAACTTCATTTGCAATCAGGAACCCATCATGTCCGATCAAAGAGGATAAATGAGTGCTTTTACCGCCGGGCGCAGCGCACAGGTCAAGTACTTTTAGCTTTTCTCCGCTCTTAAACAGACTTGTAAAGATATGTTCAAGGAACATTCCTGAAGCTTCCTGGGGGTAATAGCACCCGGCGTGAAACAGTGGATCAAGAGTGTAAGAGGGTCTTGTTTCAAGATAAAAACCGGTGCTGCACCAGGGAACCGGTTTTGAGTTCACAGGTTTTTTGTTCCACTTTGAATTATTGATCCTTATGCTTACAGATGAAGGCCTCTGAAGTGCATCTGAGAGGGCGGCGGAATCAATATATTCCTGGCTTTCAATTCTCTTTATGAATTCCTCAGGAAGTTTCATTGTTCATCCGCTTCAGAATTATTCTGAATATTCCCAAAGCTTTTTGAGAATCTTTTCCATATATAAAAAACCGGGATGCCCAATAAAACTATTACTAAACCCGGAAATGTATATTTAGGCTTATAGATCAATAAAATAATCATTATAAAGGTGGTCGTAAGTATATACAGGGCAGGGATCACCGGATATCCGAATGTTTTATATGGTCGGGGGATATCCGGTTTCCTTACCCTGAGAACAAAGATTGCAAGAATTGTAAGCGCAAAAAATAAAAGAACTGCAAAAATCACATAATCAAGAAGATCGCTGTAAGTCCCCGACAGACAGAGAAGAACTGCCCATAATCCCTGAACAGCAATAGCAAAACCGGGAACTCCTTTTTTATTGATCTCTCCCACTTTTTTGAAAAAGAGGCCATCGCGTGCCATCGCGTAATAAACCCTGGGACCCGCAAGAATAAGGCTATGATCACAGCCAAAGGTGCTTATCATAATAAAAACAGCCATTATTACCGCTGCGTAATCACCAAAAACCACGCTCATTGCCGAGGTGGCCACCCTGTCATCTGTTGCATACTGAATGCCTCTGCTCAGGATATCGGCGCCATCCGGCGATCCTGAAAGAGGAAGAATTTTTATATAAACCAGGTTTGTCAGAAGATAGATCACCGAAACTACAGCTGTCCCCAGAACAAGGCTTAATGGGACATTGCGTCGGGGATTGATCACTTCACCCGATATAAAAGTAACATCGTACCAGGCGTCAGAAGCAAA
>CAYPKL010000376.1:0-3837 GCA_964411285.1 uncultured Rikenellaceae bacterium | reverse complement strand
AGAAGCCTCCTGGGCATAAATTATTGCACCAACCTGCCACGATCCATTCTGAGTTGCGGTTCCGGGATTCCTGGTACCCCACACAGCATCAGTTGCGAGGCCGGTGGAATAAGACGATCCCAGATTAGTACCATAATCAAGTCTTTTGGACGGAACGAGACTAGTTGTACTATTAAATTCCGGATTTTTTATTACCGAATGAGCATCATAGCCTAAAGCTTTCCACTGTGCCCAGGTGTATACCTTGCCATTTAATGAGAAAAGAGGATTACTCCCTTCACAGTAGTAAAGATTGTAATCGCATTCGAAACCCGAGGTACAATCACTGTAAAGATAAATGATCACAACCCCTGAAGATGTATAGAATATATTATTGAAAATTTTTGTTCCTGTTGATCCGGAGGAAGTACTTTTATCATCATTATTAGTAATATAGATCAAAGCTGTTGATGTAGTTGTTGTATAGAAAGTGTTATTGTAAATTCTTGCTCCATTATAGCCTTTAACCCTGATCCCTATATTCCCATTTTTTACAATATTGTAAGAAAAAGTTCCGGATATATTGGTTTGATTTACACCATCTTCAGTTCCTGATTTATAAACTATGCCATATGGCAGATTATTAAGATAGTTATATTTAATCGATTGATTTATATTATATCCGGCGATTATTCCATGGGTACTTTTATCAGGATTACCAGTCCAGGTTAATCTGTTTCCTGTTATTACAGCTCCGTTAAGATTGTTATTGGTGTAGTTAACATCTTCATCTCCAATCTGAAGGAGGTAACCTAAGGAATTTGATGATGAGATTGAATTGTTACTGAAGGTTAGATTTGTCTGGGCAGATCTGTTTATATTAACTCCGGACCAGTTATAATCCGAATTTGTATATGACTGCCCGCTAATCGTGAGATTAGTCTGTGCATGAACTAACGTACCAATTAATAGAAAAAATAAAATAGTATACTCTTTTCTCATTTAAAAATACTGGTGCAAATCATACATTGATTTCCTGACAAAGATATTTAATTAACTTCAAAAATCTACTTTTATTATGCTGAATAGTTTGTGATTTTATATCCTGTGTGTAAATTGTAAACTTTTAAGGTCAAAAAACCCCCAAAGTAGTATTATCCTTAACTTATTTATTAATTTTTAAATAATAATATGCCAGCCATTTCGGTTATTATAATATTATATGAAATTCATTTAAAATGAACAATAAGAATAGTGTGTGGTCTCTTGCAGAAAAAGAACTTGAATACCACAGGGGAAACACAATTAATATTGGTTGGTACTGTTCTGACAGGATTTGCGCTAAAGGGAATGCAGAAAAAGTTGCACTTTATTATGAAGATTCCAATGGAATCTGCAAAGATTATACTTTTAATGATGTTCGTCTGGCCAGTAATACTATTGGGGCTTTTCTCCGGAATCTTGGATTAAGGGAAGAGGACAGAATCTGTCTTTTTATGGACAGGATCCCGGAATTATATTTTTCTTTCCTTGCGATTCTGAAAGTTGGTTCAATAGTCCAGCCATTGTTTTCTGCATTTGGAGATGAATCATTATGTGTCAGGCTTGAGGATGCGCAAACCCGGTGCATTATAACCCAAACAAGACATTTAGCTAAAATCAGAAAGATCCTCGATAAGCTGCCATTTCTGGAATTTATAATAATCGTTGACCATAATAAGATAAAAAAATTGGAGGATAAAGAGTTTGCTTTCAGTCTTGATGAGACTTTACCTGTTGATCACTTTGAAATTTATCCTGCAAAGGCGGAGTCACCTTCTGTTTTACACTATACATCAGGAACAACAGGACAACCCAAGGGAGTTAAACATGTTCATTATTCAATTATATCACAATATCTGACAACCAAATGGGTACTCGACCTGAAGGACAATGATATTTATTGGTGCACAGCTGATCCGGGGTGGGTGACAGGCACCTCCTACGGGATTATTGGTCCGTGGAGTTTAGGAATTACCCAATGTATCCTAAATTCGGGCTTTTCCGCGCAGATTTGGTATTCCTTTATAGAGAAATACAAGATTTCAGTTTGGTATACTTCACCTACCGCTATACGATCACTTATGAAAGCCGGTGATGAACTTATTAAATCATTTAATCTTTCAGGTATGCGTCATCTGGCAAGTGTAGGTGAACCGCTGAATTCAGAGGCTGTTTTATGGTCTGAAAGAGTATTTGGAAGACCTTTCCATGATACCTTCTGGCAGACGGAAACAGGTTCAATAATGATATCAAACATGCATGGGATTAAAATAAAAGCCGGATCGATGGGAAAACCATTCCCTGGAATAACAGGTGTTGTATTAGACCCGAAGACAGAGAATGTTATCCAGGAGAAAGGGAAAATCGGTTTAATCGCTTTCAAACCTGACTGGCCATCATTAATGAGAGGGTATTGGAATAATAATGAGAAATATGCAGAAAAATTTGTGAATGGCTGGTATATAACCGGGGATAAGGCAAGTATAGACAATGATGGGTACTTTTGGTTCATAGGCAGGGATGACGATGTAATAAATACCGGAGGTCATCTCATAAGCCCTTTTGAAGTTGAATCAGCACTTCTTGAGTTTCCGGCTGTGAGTGAATCGGCTGTTGTCGGAAAACCTGATGAAGTTAATATGGAAGTAGTAAAGGCATTTATTGCTTTAAAGCCGGGATTCATCTCAGGTCCTGATCTGGAGCTTGAAATAATGAATTTCATTAGAAAGAAATTATCACCTTTGGCAATGCCTCAGGAAATAGAATTTGTTGAAGGTTTGCCAAAAACCAGAAGCGGCAAAATTATGAGAAGATTGCTTAGGGCTAAAGAATGGGGAGAAGATTTTGGAGATACATCGTCCCTCGAAAATGATTGATACTATTAATTTTTAATTAACGAATCTAATATTACCATGGAAAAGATGAATGAGCAGGAAATGAAAGATTTGATCTTAAATTATGTTATTAAAGAGTATATCGATGATGAAGATGTGGAAATAACATATGATACTCCATTAATATCAGGAGGGTTTGTGGACTCTTTTTCAATGGTTTCGTTACTTGTGTTTCTTGAAAATAAATTCAAGATCAAAATTCCGCCAAGCAAAGCAACTCCCGAGGCTTTTAACAGTATTAACAAAATAATGGGACTTATAAAACAATTCATTGTATAGTATTTTACAGTGAAAGATCCGGTCAGACCTATTCCTGAGTGTTGGCTCTGTCTGAATGATAAATGTTAAATTATCCATTTTAATACATAAAGTATTTATTGTCATCTTGTATTATGTATTTAAGGCTTATTAAAAATGTTATTTAATTCGATTGAATTTGCAATCTTTTTTCCTTTAGTATTTGGAGTCTATTGGTTCGTTTTAGGTAAAAACAATAAAATGCAGAATATCTGGCTTTTACTTGCCAGTTATTTCTTTTATGGCTGGTGGGATTGGAGATTCCTTCTTTTATTGATTTCAATTACAACCTTTAATTATTTTATTGGATTGATTATTTCCAATAATGAAACCGGCCGAAAGAGGAAAAATTTTCTGATCCTTGCTCTCATAATTAATATAGGGATACTTTGTGTTTTTAAATATTTCAATTTTTTTATTGATAGTTTTATTGACCTCATATCGCTGACAGGCTACAGCCTTACAAGATCTTCTGTACGTATTATTCTTCCTCTGGGAATAAGCTTCTACACTTTTTTGTCATTGAGCTATATCCTTGATATTTATAAGAAAAATTCAGTGGCTTCCAGGAATTTAATTGAAGTGCTCTTATCACTTAGTTTTTTTCCTGTTATACTTGCAGGGC
>CAYPKL010000375.1:0-2741 GCA_964411285.1 uncultured Rikenellaceae bacterium | reverse complement strand
AAGAAGAATGACCAGGAAGTAAGCCTTTTCACTGTAACGGCAATAAAGGATAATGTGCTTTTTCTTGACAAGCGCACCGAAAAAAATTATTGGATGATGGATGAAGCCCGCGCAAGCACGCGCTTTTCAATCATTCATGCTCTTGATGTCGATAATGTGCGACTGGAGAACATTACCCTCGACGGTAACAGGCTGGAGAATGAACGTGTCAACGACAACTATGCAGCAGCAGTATTTATGCAATACTGCAACAACTGGACTTTTAAGAATGTAACAGCCCGTGACTACAATGGAGATGGATTCAGTTTCCAGGTATGTGATGATATCCATTTTGAAGATTGCGCGTCGCTAAACAATACGGACCTTGGATTCCATCCCGGCAGTGGTGCGCAAAGACCGGTTTTCAAACGTTGTACTTCAAATGGAAACAGTCAGGGATTCTTCTGGTGCTGGGGTGCATGCTTCGGGATTGCTGAGGATTGTATAGCAGCAGAAAACAAACTGTATGGAGTCAATTTCGGCCACCGCGATACTGATAACATCCTGAGAAATTGCCTGATCGAAAAAAACGGCGAAATTGGAATTCTTTTCCGCAAAGAGGAAAATGAGTACCGCACCGGCGACCGGAATATAATTGACAGATGTGTTATCCGGGATAACGGAAAGTCAGGACCGGGACTTGGAATAGATATTCAGTGGAAGACAAACGACATAACTGTACGCGACTGCTCTTTTGAAAACACAAAAGAGGGTCCTCAAAAAACCAGCATACGTATTAGCGCCGAAGCACAACGTATAACCCTTGAAAACAATAAATTTTCCGGTAACGCCATCAAGGTCGATGATCGGCGGTGAAAAACCCTGGGAAATAAGATAAAACTACCATTCTTGTTACCCCGGTCCGGTTTTCATTGATTGTTTTCCAGACTTCACTGTCGATCAATTATTTTGTTTACATTTTTGGCCTTTACAGAAAGTGTAAATTTGAACCCGGTACTATTGCCGTTCACTACCCAAATTTCCCCGCTGTGTTTTTCTACAAATTCTTTACAAAGTAATAATCCTAAAGGTGTACCCTTCTCTTCTACCCCACCGATAGCCGAATGAATTTGCAGATTGTTAAAGAGATTTGTCAGGTAATCATAGTCAAGCTTCATTCCATCGTTCAGGACAGAAATTATGACTTTTGAGGAAGTTTGTTCAGCATGAATATCAATCTGTCCTTCGCCGCCGGAAAATTTTATTATGCTTGATACAATGTTTCTGAATATAGTTTTTAACATAAAAATATCAGCGTAAACAGTTATTTCATCATTGATAAAATAATTGATTCTGAAGTTTTTTGAATCAGGTAATGGTTCAAGAATAGAAATGGCTTCCTGACTGATTTGTTTCAAATTCAATATTTTTGGTTCGAATGAGATTTTCCCCTGATTCATTCTTGTCCATTGAAGGAGATTGTCGAGCAGGCTGAACAGGTTGCGGGCTGAATTGCTCATCATCAAGGCCATTTTCTGAATTTCTTTTATGGGTAAACTATCCAATTCTTCCGCCATTACTTTTGAGAAGTTTTTAAATACATTAAACGGGGTATAAAGATACTGGGCAATTACCGAATAGAATTTGTCTTTTTCTGTGCTTATTCTTAATAGTTCCTTTTCATACCGCTTTACTTCTGTTGTGTCTCTTATAACTGTACAAAATAAATTATTTTCGCTTAGTTTAATTGGGAATACCATGCTTTGAATATTTATCGTATTTTCAGAATAAAGTGGCACGATTTCGCTATCAATAATCTGGTTGAAAACATCCTGGGTTTTCATGGACGTAATCACCTTTATATTGTCTCCGATTACCGTCCTATCCCTATTTGTCGGTGGTGTTAATTGATATTGAATGTCAGAAATACTTTTATTTAAAACATCTTCAGCTTTTATGCCGCAGAGTTGTTCAGCGCCTTTGTTCCAGATAATTATTCTTTCATTTTCCTCAAATACCACTATGGCGTCTTTTATCTGGTCAATAATTTCCTTGAATTTTATTTCACTGTTTTTCAGGGATTGTTCTGCATATACCCTTTCGGTAACATTTCTGGCTAAACATGTGCCGCCAACAATTTCATTTTTTTCGCCTAATACAGGATTAAAAAAACATTCATAGTAAGCACGATTTACATTACCATAAGTCTGGATATAGGAAAATGATTCGCCTTTCAATGCACGGGAAAAACTTTCATTTAACAACGCTCTGTCTTCATCAGATGTAATATAATCCAGAATGTTCATACCGATTTCAATATCCCTATCGTAGGAAAATTTCATGGAATCGAGGTGAGCTTTATTGAAATACAGATAATTATAATTTTGGTCAATTGAAAAAACTATTGTTTCCCTCTGGTTTTCCAGACTTGAAAGAAGGGCTGATTGTAATCTGATCCGGGCTGATTCTTCCGGTTTTTCAGAATTCAGGTACCTCCGTTCGAAGTCAAAATCATTATCACTGGTTTCTGATTCTTTGAAAGGCATGATGTTAAACTAATTAATGAAAATCACTTGTGTACATTCGTAAGGATTTATTATCTCAACCGTATCAAATGTCAGCATGCGATTTAAATATATCCTGACATTCAATTAATTAAAACGTCTGTTAAATATTAATGTAACCTTTAAGGTATTTACACTAATTTAACTATGGGTTCATTTCTATAATATTATATGTATTAACAATCGGGATCAGATTCT
>CAYPKL010000374.1:0-4530 GCA_964411285.1 uncultured Rikenellaceae bacterium | reverse complement strand
ATAAAAACACCTTTGCCCTTATACGAAATAGCACCCCATACATCTCTTATTATCAGCTCAGCACCAGCCTTAAGTTTCCCAAGCTCATTAGTAACCCCGTTATGGGAAGGATAGATTTTGATTGTAAATTCAAGGTAAGGCTCCCTGTTCAGACACGTAAATGTGAATGGCCGTTTTTCTTCCTTTAATTCAGGAGTATTTATCGATACCTCGGTAGCCTGACCCGGAATAAATGAATATCCATCCGGTTTTTCAACCCGGAAACGTTTAACATCATGGGTCACCTGTTCGATACTGATAATTCTGACTATATGTTCTTCCATATTGTAAAGTTTTGATTATTAAACAATTTATTCCATTTAATGTTCTAATAAAGAATAAAGTGAGCCTGGCTTTCCCTAAACAGTCAATGATCCGGGTTGTACTTAGTAAGATGAATTAAACATTTAAAAATGTGTGACTCAAATCAAAAAAAAACCATCTTTGGGGTTTTAATAAAAATTCAATTGATATGAAACTTTCTAATTTAGCTATTATTCTTCTATCAATGGTTTCAGGTTTTGCCGGTGGGCAGGAAATAAGTGAATTCCGTGAAGAAAACCGCACCGGAGTATCGGCAGAAACCGGGCTTTTAAAACTATGGCCTGCCACCGGACCAATCCTATTATGGTCGAACGCTGATCTGGCCAGAGGACACTCATCGGTTTCATTCGGTAAAAATACAATATATGCAACGGGAAACAATGGGAATGATGATATTCTGTACGCTCTGGACATGAATGGAAAGATACTGTGGCAGACTGTGATAGGCCGTGCCTGGACCGCGTCTAACCCCGAAAGCAGGGCTACTCCGACTATAGAAGGTAACAGAGTTTATTGTTCAAGCGGTTTTGGCGACCTAGCATGCGTTGATGGAGCCACCGGAAAAATAATCTGGTCGTACAAAGCCAGCGAATTGAATAAAGGAACTTATGGCAGGTGGGGTATTGCAGAATCACTTCTGGTTGATGGTAATAAGGTTTATTATACACCCGGAGGACCAGTGACAATGACCATAGCCCTGAATAAGGCAACAGGTGCTATCCTCTGGAAATCTGCAAGTCTTAATGACAAGCCTGGATACGTTTCACCGATCCTGGTTAACTATGCAGGCAGAAAAATGATTGTAAATGTATCAATGAGCTATGTTTTTGGAATTGATGCTTCAAATGGTGAAATTCTCTGGAAAGTCAGTCATAAGCAGTCAAGTGATCCTAACATGCGGCGATATGAACTTATAAAATGTACAACACCCTTATTCAGGGACGGTAGGGTATATGTAACAGGGGGTTATGACACGGGTGGAGTGATGGTCAGAATTGCGGAAGATGGAAAGAGCGCAAATATTGAATGGACCGACAGTGTTCTTGATAATCACCATGGCGGGGTAGTTCTCGTAAACGGGTATATCTATGGTTCAAACTGGCTGAACAACAATAATGGAAACTGGTGCTGCATAGACTGGAAAACAGGTAAAAAAATGTGGGAAGAACCCTGGAATTGCAAGGGATCTATTATAGCAGCTGAAGGCATGCTTTATATTTATGATGAAAGGAATGGAAATGTAGGACTTCTGAAGGCTAATCCTGAAAAATTCGATCTGGTCAGCTCCTTTAAGATTACTCAGGGCGATGCAGGACCATTCTGGGCACACCCTGTAATCCATAACGGAATTATTTATATCAGGCACTCCAACGCTTTAATGGCTTACAATATAAAAGCAAGGTGAACGGTAATTCAAAAATGAGAATCAATAGCTTCAATAATTTGAAGTCAGTAACTGTTTCCTGATTTTTACCTGAGAAATTTTACAGATATTTACATATTTGAATAACAAAAAATTAAAGCCAGATGGTGAGTAAATTTATTCCATTTGAAGTGTTGGATGAATTCATGGTGAGGGTTATGGTAAAAGCCGGAATTCCCGAAAAAGATGCTAAAATTGTTAGTGATGTTTTGCTTCAGGCCGACAGGCTTGGATTTGACTCCCATGGGGTAAATCGCTTCAAACCCGTATATCTCGACCGTATTAAAGAAGGTATCCTTAATCCTGTTACCAATTTTAAAATCGTGAAAGAGGGTCCCACAACAGCTGTGGTTGATGGTCAAAATGGCATGGGTCATGTTGTGTCGTACAATGCCATGAGAATGGCCATTGAAAAAGCTAAAAAATATGGCATGGGTATGGTAGCCGTACGTAATTCTAATCACTATGGCTTTGCCGGATATTATCCCCTGATGGCTGTTCGCGAAAATATGATTGGCATCACGGGCACCAATGCACGTCCTTCGATTGCGCCAACCTTTGGTGTGGAAAACATGCTGGGCACCAATCCTATGACTTTCGGCATACCAAGCGATGACCCGTTCCCGTTTTTGCTCGACTGTGCCACTTCAATTACCCAGAGAGGGAAAGTAGAGCTTTATGCCCGGGAGGGGAAGGAATTGCCCAAAGGATGGGTAATTGATGATAAGGGCCAGAGCAAGACCAATTCAGTTGAAGTGCTCGGTGACCTTATTGCCGGCAAAGCTGCGCTGACTCCCTTAGGCGGAGTGGGAGAAGAAACCGGAGGGTATAAGGGTTATGGCTATGCCACCGTTGTAGAGATTCTTTCAGCAGCATTGCAGCAGGGCGCTTTCATGAAGATGCTCCTTGGGTCCAAAGATGGGAAGAAAGTACCCTATTGCCTTGGTCACTTCTTTATTGTTTTAGATATCAGTGCTTTTACTGAACCCGGGGATTTTAAAAAGACCACAGGTGATATTCTGCGTGAGCTCAGGGCTTCAAAGAAAATGCCCGGTCAAACCCGTATTTATACCGCCGGCGAAAAAGAACATGACACCTGGCTGGAAAGAAAAGATAAAGGCGTCCCCTTTAATAATGAGCTCCTGGAAGAGTTTCGAGGCTTATGTAATACATACAACCAGAATGAATATCTGCCTCATTTTGAAGGCTGATGTTTTGAGCTTTTTTGCAGTGCATAGGACGGGGAGTTTGATCCTTAGAGATTAAATATTTTATATCATGAAAAGAGTTCTCTTTTTGTCACTGACTCTGGCTGCAGTCATTTTCACTGCCTGCAACCTGCCGGTAAAAAATAAGGATATGGTCAAAAAAAAATTATTCGGCACATTCAAGGGTAAAGAGGTTCACCTGTTAACCCTTACCAACAAAGCAGGTAATGTTATCAGACTTACCAATTTCGGAGCAAAGATCACCTGGATTGAAGTTCCGGATAAAAACGGCAAGAGAGATAATATTACTTTCGGTTACGATACTTTTGAAGGCACAATCACAGGTGACAAATCTTTCGGCTCTGTTCTCGGAAGATTTGGTGGTGGAATTGCAAATGGAAAATTTACTTTAGATGGGGTTGAATATTCTCTGCCCCGATATGACGGATGGAGCGTTGTTGTATGGAATACGGAAATTCTTAAAGACAGTGAATTTCCTGCTGTAAAATTTACCTATATCAGTCCCGATATGGAAGGTGGATTCCCGGGTACCATGAATGTTGAGGTCACCTATACCTGGACAGACAAGAATGAGATCATTATAGATTATGCCTGCTCAACAGACAAGAAAACTGTTTTGAATATTACTAACCATGCTTACTTTAACCTTCACGGTGCAGGTAATGGTGATATCCTTGATCATGAACTTGTAATCAAAGCTTCGGCTTTCACTCCGGTTGATTCTGTAGATCTTCCCACCGGAGAGATTCGTCCGGTTGCCGGAACACCTTTTGATTTTACAACACCTCACACCATCGGAGAAAGGATAAATGAGAAATACGGACAGCTTCTTATAGCCAACGGATATGATCATAATTATATACTCGACAATAAGGAAGAAGTAGACATAACACTATATGACCCTGTCAGCGGCCGTTTCATGGAGGTAATTACCGACCAGCCCGGGGTCGTGCTTTATACCGGTAATTATCTGGATGGTACTAAAAACATAGGTCACGGGGGGAAACCATATAACTACAGATCAGCTTTATGCCTCGAAACAGGTCACTACCCCGACAGCCCGAACCATCCCGGTTTTCCAACTACGGTGGTTAATCCTGATGAACCATTTAAATCAACAACAATTTACAGATTTTCAGTTAAATAAGTAATAAACAGGGAAGAGATCAGGGGTTGCTTTTAAAGACAATTTGGCAAATCTTAAACTGAAAAGGCATTAATAAAGCAGTTAAAAGAAGTCCTTGATTACAAACCATGCTACAATAAATACATCGAAATCATGATTGACAAAAATAAGTTTGACATCCTTAAGCTGAAAGGAAGCCCCGGTAAAATAAGAGACTGGATGGGTAGTCATCATATTCCGCCAGGGCTTATATTTATTCTTTTAGGAATAATTTCAACAATTTGGTTCCTTATAAGGGTAATTCCCAAACCAAGCCGGGCAGCTTATCCCTGCATGAGAGTCGCCGCCCCTTTCATGTCGGGATTAATAGTTTATCTTCTTTCTGTTGC
>CAYPKL010000373.1:0-15747 GCA_964411285.1 uncultured Rikenellaceae bacterium | reverse complement strand
TTCCGATGCATGGGAAAACTGGTTCATTAAGAATGCTCCGGGAGTTGACCGCCATAAATACCTGTTCCCCGATGAACCCGATTTTAAAGGTCCAACAGGAGCAAAGGGGACCGGATCTATGGACACCATCAGGATGCAGGCAGACTGGACACACAATAATCCGGGACCGGGAAGGAACATCCCGACCCTTGTTACAAATAAAATTATCCCGGGTTTAAAAAGCTATGTCGATTTCTGGTCAATTTCTGCACAGGAATGGACAATGAACCTCACCCCTGAAATGGTTGCTGAGGAGAGGGCCCAGGGTCATAAATTCGGTATCTATAACGGCTTCAGGCCAGGAATGGGAGCTGTGGTAAGTGATGCTGATGCGGTTGAGTTCAGGGTGATGCCATGGATTGCATGGAAGTATGACATTGACCAGTACTTCTATTGGTCTACAACCTTCTGGAGAGACCTTAATGTCTTTGCCAATCCGCTTACTTATGAAGACAGGATTAATGGTGATGGGACCTTCCTGTATCCCGGTCAGGATGCTCTTTTCCCTGACGAGGACAGGAATCTGGCAGGACCATTATCTTCAATCAGGGTCAAAAACTGGAGGAGAGGCGCCCAGGACTATGAATATCTCTGGCTTGCAAAAAGCATGGGATTAGACAAAGAATCGGATATAATAGTAAATAACTGCGTTCCAACAGGAGTCTGGGAAGCAAAATCACAAAAAGATATAAGCTGGTCAAGCCGTGGGTTTAAATTTGAAGAATACCGTAAACAGCTGGCTGAGCTTATTGCCTCCAATAATCCTGACAACTGAAATCAATGAAGGTTCAACATGGGGCTATCAAAGAAGTCATGTAAAGGTAAATTTTGCCTTTGTGGTTAAAGTATTTAAAATTAACCACAAAGGCACCCTAAGGTTAGTACAAAGGTTCACAAAGGGTTTCTTAAACAACCAATGGTGTGTTAAACAGCTCTTATTATTTTACAACCTCAGCTATCTTCTTTATAATTATAAAATCCCTGTTTGACGCCAGTCTTTTTTCGAGTTCGCTGACAGCAGCCTGATCGTTATTCTCAGTCGCAATGATCCATTTGTTAACAGGATTATCGGCTCTGGTGGAGCTGCTTATCTTCTGGATCAGATCTTTAACTGCTCCGGTTTCACCCTGGTCTTTTAGAAGCTGTATAGCAAGCATATTACTAAATGAAGGAGAACGAAGATTATTATTTGTATAATCAATTACTGATTTTCTGAGGTCAGCAATCTCACTTTTACGGTTCATCTTTTCAAGGCATTTGATTTTAAGATAATCCTGAACTCTTGTATCAACATTAAATGGTTTTCCTACTCCAAGATTTTCAGGCCATTCCTTTGATTTTTCAATCATTTTAAGAGCTTCACCGTATTTCTTCTTTTTTATCAGATCGGTTGCCAGTAACAAACCGGACTGCTCAAATACTTCTTTTCCGATACTTGCACCTTCGCTGGGTAAAATGTTCATGCTTTCAAGGGTTTTAAGAGTGCCGGCATATTGTCCGTTGTTTATAAGAGCCTGTGCATAACGGATACCCACAGCCGAGTTTTCCTTGTGCTTTTTAACAGCATTTGCGGCAATTGCAAGAGCGGTTTTATTATCATTATGACCTTCATAATAATCCATCAGCTTCATAGCCGTGCGCCAGTCATCGGGAGTAATCTTTTGAGCTGACTGCAGATCTGAGAGAACCTGGCTGTCGTCATATGGTCTGAGCAATGCAGCACGGGTAAGGTAAAAGGGAGCAAAATCAGGTTCCTGTCCACAGTCGCGGAAAAGTTTCATGGCCTCCTCATTGCGCTGGATAGCTGCATAGTTCAGGGCAAGGTAATATTTGAACTTCCAGTTTGAGTTTTTCGAAAGAGCCCATGTCAATGCTGAAACAGTTTCGGTGCGGTAAGGGAAAACAAATGCCGGAGATGCAGCTGCAACCTCATCAAGGAGGGTGGCATCATCTTTCAGATAAGCTTTCCAGAGTGTAATCAAAGGATGTGCAGGCGCCTTATCAAGTACAAGCAGTGCATCTTCTTTCTGTCCCATATCATAATAGATCATACATAATTCAAGAAATGTCTGATAAGGCATTTCATTGTTTATAGTAGATTTAAATAGCAGGTCGTTGTCAGCTGAAGGGTGGAGAAGACATCTTTCAAAATCAGCAAAATGGTTTAACGGATCGGCTGAACTAATTGTTTTTATATATTCATCTGCCTTACCTGTTTCACCTGCTTTACGGTACATAATTGCCAAAATTTCAAGCGCATTGAAATTATTACGATCAAAATCAAGGGCTAGTTTTGCATAATGTTCTGTAAGCGGCTTATCGCCAAGCTGCAATTCAATGGCAGCCATTTGTGCATAAGCTGTTGAGCGGTATCCTATCGACCTGGCCGCCCATCCCAGCGATTCAACGGCATCCACCATGTTACCTTTTGCTTTGTAGGTCAATCCTGCGAAGTAATTTGCAGCAGGATGATAGGTATCCATCTGTAATGCGTTATTTGCATAATAAAGCGCTGTATCATAAAGGTTGCTGCGATAATAAATTTCAGCCAGGGCTGCCATTGCATCAGTATAAAGAGGATCCATCTGCAGGCACTTTTTCAGCAACACCTTTGCGCCTTTGTAGTTCCTGTTTTCCTTAAGTTCCATACCCTCCTGGTATTCAGAGGAGGCAGTTACCTTGTCAGTAGGCATCCTGGAAATAAAAGGCCTTGAGATGTAATTCCTTTTTGACGGATTATATTTAAGATCCATTCCTTCCACAGTTATTTCATACTCGGCTCCTGCAGCCAATGGCACCGAGGTGGTAAACACATCCATTGGTTTAAAGTTCTTGTCTTCGTCAAAGAGTATCTTCCCGCCAGATTTGACAGTTATTTTCCCCTTGGCAAAGGCAAATGAATTTATACCAAACCGGAGTGTTCCGTTTTCCGGTTTTGCAAACAATGCTCCCATTGGAGAAACATCTGATATGCCACCTATCTCTTTAACAGGGAACCATATTTCTGTCCATCTGTCAGTAAGCCCGGGAGTGAACGGAATCTGTGATATCGGAGTTTTGTTGGATGACCCGCCATATTGATTGTGAAGACGTCCGGCCTGGAACTCCATATACTGACCGTCGGTATCAGTAAGAAGATCTTCCCATATTCCACCATCTCTTGCAAGCGACCATAACCATAGTTTATGTCCGGGCATCTCTTCATACAGAGCCCAGTGACCAAAGCCAAATTCGGAATTATGATAATAGCCGCCCATAAAATCATTAAATTCACCTACAACATGATATGATTTGCTTGATTCAAAATTGTTATTTTTATATAGTGCCACATTCCGGCCATCTTCGTTGACAGGCCATAGTCCATGCTCTCCTCCGTGTCCGATCTCCTGGTTCCCCGGGTAAAAGAATTCAAGATCATCTGTAACCACGGCAGCACCTGTCATCCAGTTATAATATGACTGGTTAAGAGCTGTCGGATTATTCCAGAAGGTCCTGGTTTCAAAGTAAGCCTTGTCTTTAGGAACTCTTACTTCAACGGACCATTTTGTCCGTGAAGGCAGGTCGAGGCTTCCGACAAAGCAACTTACGCTTCCGTCAGGATTTTCCACAGTCTTATAATCTACTGGCACACAGGTCGAAGGATTATGTCCTATATATCCGAAATTAAACTCAATACCGCCGGAAGTCCATGGCCCCCGCATCGAAATATTCCTGTATTTCATCACCTCGTTCCTGTAAATGAACTCTTTCCCGGTAGATTTTTCTATGGCTCCCCACACTTTGCCTCCATCGGTTGGCATAACATAAACTTCAATATAATCATTTTCGAGTTTGACTACCTTCCATTTCTGCATCTGACCTTTCAGGCTGTATCCGTTAAATGAATGATAGGGAAAGATCTCATCCCTTCTCTCAGTGAGTATTGGGACCGGATTGGGATCGCTGTAAGGATAAGTAAGTATATCTCTGGTTTCCAGGGTTACGGTAGCCTTCTGACCAATCAGGGCCTGGGATAAAAACAGAGATGCAATAAGTAAATTTCGTTTAAGCATGTCTTAAATATTTATTATGAATAGCAATTGGTTAGTTATGCAATTTACAGCAGGAAAATTACCCCTGCTTTTGCATTCAAAAATAATCAACATTAATTAAGAATCTGCAAACTGTACAAGAATTCTGATCCGGAATGGCCAGGAAAGTGACAGATTTGTTATTTATAACAAAACCTTTAAACAAAATTTCTTATCACTTTGATAAAACTTTCATTTACTTGCATTTTTTAGTAATAATCTTTCATTAAATTTGTTTATATTTTCATTTTAAATATCTTTGTATCCTGTAATAACTTGAAAAATCAAAGTATGCTCGCACTTGGCTCAGAAATATCTTTGCTGAAAGAACTAGGGGCTGTGAATACTGCAAATGAGATTGCTGCGCAGCCTGAACTGTGGTTGGAAATATACAGGCAACTGTTATCCGAAAAAGACCGGATCGCGTCATTCTTAAATACTGTGCTGCCGGGAGCCTCCAGGATCATCCTGACAGGAGCAGGGACCAGCGCTTTTGTAGGATTGTCACTTAATGGGATTTTCAGCAGGAATCTCAAGGTGCATACCGATTCCGTTGCAACCACCGACCTCCTTTCCCATCCTGAAAACTACTTTTTTAAAAATGAATCAATAATACTGGTTTCTTTTGCCCGTTCGGGAAACAGCCCTGAAAGCACTGCTGTTACAGAACTGGCTGACAAACTATGTAAAAAATGTTCTCATCTGATCATTACCTGCGATGGGACCGGCAATCTGGCAAATTATATGACCGATTCGGATAAACTTATAATTTTGCTGCCTCCATTATCGAACGACAAAGGGCTGGCGATGACAGGCAGTTATACAGGGATGCTGCTGTGTGGTCTTCTGGTTGCCCGGTTGAATGAAATTGCGGATCTGAAAATTCAGATGGAGATCCTGCATGATTACGGGAAACGGATTCTTGACAAGTATTCGGGACCGTTAAAAAAAATTGCCTCAACTGACTTTAAAAGAACAGTATTTCTTGGTTCAGGGCCCCTTTATGGAACTGCTACAGAATCACAGCTAAAGCTCCAGGAACTTACTGATGGAATTATTATTTGTAAAAATGATACTTACCTGGGCTTTCGCCATGGTCCAAAAGCTGTTACAAACGAAAATACACTCCTGGTATTCATCTTTTCAAATAATCCCTATGTCAGCCAATATGAAAGGGACCTTATCAGGTCGATGAAAAAAGGGAAAAAAGCTCTCTGTACTGTCGGGATTTGTGAAAGCTCTGTGGACGGGCTGGAATTTGATCTTGAAATAAAGTTGTCGGACTCCGGCAAACACCTTGATGAGGAATTCCTTACTGTTTGTGATATATTACCAGGCCAGCTGCTTGGCTATTACAAATCTCTTGCCCTCGGTCTCAGGCCGGATAATCCCTCTGAAAGCGGGGCCATATCCCGGGTTGTCGAGGATGTTACAATTTACAAATTCTGATCACTCTTCATGAATAAAGATCTGAGAAAAAGAGCGGCAGCTGAAGGCATGCCTCTTATGGATTTCATTTTAAAAAGGATAGGCTGCCTTCAGGCAGAAACAGGTATCAAAAGGACCATTTTTGCTGCCTGCCCGAATTCCCTGGCAGTAATCAGGGCAGCTCTTAAATCAGCAAAACGGTGCAATGCACCGGTCAAATTTGCAGCCACCCTTAACCAGGTAGATCCTGACGGCGGTTATACGGGACTTACGCCTTCTGAATTTGTGAAGACTGTACATCTTCATGCACGGAATCTGAATGTCACTTCACCAATAATTATTGCGATCGATCACGGAGGGCCCTGGCTTAAAGATCTTCACAAGAGTGAAAAGTGGCCCTATGCAAAGACCATGGAAGCTGTGGCTAAATCGTTTGAAGCTGCCATTGAAGCAGGATATGAACTCATTCATGTTGATCCTACAGTCGATATTACACTTGACAGTGATAAGAGAATAAGTATTGCCACCGTTGCCGAAAGAACAGTAGGACTTATCCGTCATGCAGAAGAGTTCAGGTTAAATAATGGTTACCCCAGGATCTCGTACGAAGTTGGCACCGAAGAAGTCCACGGAGGGCTGGCTGACATTAAAATATTCAGGGAGTTCCTGGAATTGCTTAAGCTTGGTCTTCGGCAAAACGGACTTTCTGATGTCTGGCCATGCTTTATTGTAGGAAAAGTAGGAACCGATCTGCATACATCAACTTTTGATCCTGTCGTGGCAAAACAGCTCTCAGAAATCGCCGCAGAGTACGGAAGTCTGATTAAAGGCCACTATTCCGACAATGTTACTAATCCGGAAGCATATCCGGAATCTGGCATGGGCGCCGCGAACGTAGGTCCGGAGTTTACCGAACTGGAATACAATGGATTAATGGAACTTGTTGAAATTCAACGATCGTTGTTTGATGAAGGCAAAATATCCAAACCAGTTCCAATCAGGGAGATACTTTGGGAATCGGTGATCAGGTCGGGTCGATGGAGAAAATGGCTTCAACCTGATGAAAATCCGGAAGATTTTTACGCTAATTCTCTTGAACGGCAGAAGTGGTTCATAAAAACCGGCTGCCGCTATATATGGGAGGATCCGGAGGTTGTATCTGCCCGTGCACAACTTTATGCGACTCTTTCCATTCATGGGATTGAGGCTGCCACAATAGTTGAATCCTCCATTGAAAGCGCTATGGATAAATATTTTTTCAGATTCAACCTTACAGGTCTGAACAAATTTTTATAAAACCTATATCTTTGATATATACAACCAGGATGTAAATTGATTTATTCTGTGACGAAACCTGATGTGATAGTGATAGGCGAATTAAACGTTGATATTATACTCAACGGTATCGGGAGTCTGCCTCAGATCGGCAAGGAAATAATTGCCGACTCCATGGATGTTACTCTTGGAAGTTCATCGGCAATATTTGCCTCTAATCTAAGCGCACTTGGAGTTAATGTGGCTTTCATAGGTAAAATAGGGGAAGATAATTTTGCTGGAGTTGTTATCCAGTCACTCGAAAACAGGAAAGTCGATACCAGCCATA
This sequence comes from uncultured Rikenellaceae bacterium, assembly GCA_964411285.1. Taxonomy (GTDB): domain Bacteria; phylum Bacteroidota; class Bacteroidia; order Bacteroidales; family VadinHA17; genus LD21. The sequence continues at coordinate 8,607 of CAYPKL010000373.1, read as the reverse complement.
TAATCAGGTCAAAATCACTAAATACCGGCGCAACGATTGTTTTAGTCTATGAACAGGACAGGGCTAATATAACTTATCCCGGAGCAATGTACGACCTGAATCTGGCCGATATTGACTTTTCTTTTCTTTCAACAGCCAGACATATGCATTTCGCCACCTGCTTTATGCAGCCGGGTATTAAAGATGATCTTCCTGTGCTTTTCAGGCGTGCAAAAGAATCAGGACTGACAACATCACTTGATGCTCAATGGGATCCTGAAGAAAAATGGGACCTTCCCCTTGAAACACTGCTTCCATTTGTTGATATTTTTCTTCCAAATATGCAGGAATTTAAGTTTTTAACTCACACCGATTCCATGGAAGAGGGAATCCGGAAGATTAACAAATATGCACACCTTGTAATTATTAAAAATGGCAGCGATGGGGCATATGCCTGGGATAGTAATGAGATTGTTCACCAGCCTGCCTTTGTCAACATGAACGTTGTGGATTGTGTAGGAGCCGGCGACAGCTTTGATGCAGGTTTTATCAGAGATTATATAAATAGAAAACCTTTCAGAAGATGCCTTGAAACCGGAGCTCTTACAGGAGCAATAAATACCACAATGGCTGGCGGAACAACGGCATTCCGGGATCCTGATACAATCCGGAGATTGGCAATGGAAAGATTTAACTACTCATTTGATTTATGAGAATACAGGACAAACTATCTGAGCTTAAAGCCGAAAGAAGGGCAATCCTGGCTGCAAATTTTTACAACTTTGAGACTTTATCAGGAATACTACAGGCTGCAACCCTGCTTCAGCTGCCGGTAATTCTACAGCTTTCAGAAAGTTCGATCCGTTATCTGGGCCTGCACGTTGCCTCGGCAATGGCAAAAGCTGCAATAAAAGAATATGGTGCTGAGGCCTGGCTTCATCTCGATCATGGCAGTTCAACCGAAATGGTTCAGAAGTGCCTTGATGAAGGATTTGATTCCGTAATGATAGACGCCAGTGAAAAATCGATTGAGGAAAATATCGGAATTACTCATCAGGTTGTTGAAACAGCTGCCGGTTATGGCGCAAATGTGGAAGCAGAGCTCGGATTTGTTGCCAAGCTTGGACAGGAACACAGTAAGGCGGGCTTCACCAGGCCTGAAGACGCGGTGAGGTTTGTTAAAAGTACAGGTGTGCATTCGCTTGCCGTGGCCATAGGCTCGGCTCATGGGTTTTACAGACAGGAACCAAGTCTCGACATCCCATTGCTTTCAAGAATTAGCGAAAGTATTCCAATCCCTCTAGTACTGCACGGCAGTTCGGGAATTCCCGACGCGATGCTCCAGGATGCTATCCGGAACGGAATCTGCAAAGTCAATCTTGCGACCGAAACAAAAAATACCTTTATGCTTGCCCTGAAGAAGAGGCTTAAGGATAACAGTGAAATTGATTTACGCATCGTTTTCCCTGATGCCACGAAAGCTGTTGTGGAACTGATTGAAAATAAACTTAAAACAATAAATAACAAATAATACTATGAATTTCAAAACACTGCAAACCATCGGGATAATCGGAATTCTGTCAGCCTGCTCCTCCCCCGGAACAAAACCGGCTGAACAGGCGCAGGGTCAGGACGACATACTGCTAAAGAATTACAGGCCTGTTTCATTGTACAAAGTACCTTCAACTCATGTAGACAAGGCAGCTTTTCCTGCATTTGATGCTCATGCCCATAACTATGCTAAAAATGAAACAGAGCTTGCCCAATGGATAAAGAATATGGACGAATGCGGGATTGCGAAAAGTGTCGTTCTGACGGAGGCTTCAGGGAAAATTTTTGACTCAATTTATAATTTGTATTCTGCCCATAGTAACAGGTTTCAGCTATGGTGCGGATTTGATTATACCGGTTATGACCAGCCGGGGTATGGTCCTGCTGCCGTCAAGGAACTTGAAAGGTGCTATAAGCTTGGAGCCCGTGGTGTTGGTGAAGAAGGAGATAAAGGTCTCGGATTGTTTTTCAACGAACCTGTCAAAGCCTGGGGTATGCATTTTGACGACCCCAGGATGAAACCTTTGTTCGAAAAATGCGCAGAGCTGAGAATGCCAATTAGTATCCATGTTGCTGATCCTATATGGATGTACGAAAAAATGGACTCAACCAACGATGGTCTCATGAACGCGCAGGAGTGGAAGATTGACATGACTAAGCCGGGTATTATCGGGTTTGACGCTCTGGTGCAGACCCTGGAAAATGCTGTAAGAGACAACCCGAAAACCACTTTTGTTGCCTGTCACTTCGTCAATCTTAACCATGATCTCGAAAAGCTTGGTTATCTTCTGGAGAAATATCCGAACTTATATGCAGATATTTCAGCCAGGTATGCCGAATCAGCAACTATTCCTCGCAATATGAAAGCATTCTGTGAAAAATTCCAGGACAAATTATTATATGGTACAGATATGGGTTATGATACATCCATGTACAGGATAACATTCAGGGTTCTGGAATCAGTTGATGAACACTTTTATGAGATTCACCAATTTGGTTATCACTGGGCTCTAAACGGATTCGGGTTATCAAAAGAAGTGCTGAGGAAGATCTATCACGATAATGCAGCGAAGTTGTTTATTAACTAAAACTCAGGGCGTCGGGCGTCGGGCGTCAGGCGTCTGGAATTATTTGAAGTACTTAAGTCTCAGGCTGTTGCTCACAACGCTTATACTGCTTAATGCCATTGCCGCACCGGCGATCATCGGATTCAGAAGAAACCCATTAACCGGATAGAGAACTCCTGCCGCGATTGGAATACCAATCACGTTATAAATAAACGCCCAGAAAAGATTCTGTCTGATTGTCTTTACTGTATTCCTGCTTAACCGTATGGCTGAAGGAATAACAGAAAGATCGCTGCTTATTATTGTCATTCCTGCAGCATCAATTGCAATATCCGAGCCCTTCCCCATGGCAATGCTTATATCTGCTGTCGCCAGAGCCTGGCTGTCATTTATACCGTCACCTACCATCCCGACAACCTTACCAGCCTGTTGAAGTTCATTAATAAATCCGGCTTTATCTCCAGGCAGCATTTCGGCCCTGACATTTGTAATTCCTGTTTTTCTTGAAACAGCTTCCGCTGTCTTCTGATTATCCCCGGTAACCAGATAAACATCCAGTCCCAGCTCCTTCAGCTTCTGCACAGCCGCAGGCGATGTCTCCTTTATTTTATCCGAAACCGACAATACGGCAATAACATCCTTATTATCAGAAAAATAGATGACAGTATTGGCTTCCTCTTCCCATTCCTGAACAGATCGTTCAAGCGCCGGATTAAGTCTTATCCTGTTCTCATCAATAAGCCTTTTCCCTCCGGCAAAATATCTTTTTCTGTTATATATTCCGCTGATTCCCTTACCTGTAATGCTTGTGACGTCAGTTATTAAAACCTGTCGGGCTGTTTCTTTAAAAAAATTAACAACTGAACCGGCAAGAGGGTGTTCTGAAAGTTTCTCCAGACTGTACAATATTCCGCTTTCTTTGTCTTTATTAACCTCTTTGAGCCAGTGAATATTCACGACTGATGGTTTACCTTCTGTTATAGTGCCGGTTTTGTCGAGAACGATGGCATTCATCTTATAAGCTGTCTCCAGCGATTCGGCGTCTTTGATAAGGATATTGTTCCCGGCTCCTTTGCCTATCCCTACCATTATTGCTGTCGGAGTTGCAAGACCAAGAGCGCATGGACAGGCAATGACCAGAACTGTGACCATGGAAAGAATTCCCTGAACAAGCCCGTTATCACCTCCAAGAGTCCACCAGATAAATAAAGTAATCAGTGATATCGCAACAACAACCGGTACAAATATGCCGGCAATCCTGTCGACGAGTTTCTGAACAGGCGCTTTACTTCCCTGGGCTTCCTGAACCAGTCTGATGATGCCGCTTAGAAGGGTTTCTGCTCCTACTTTCTCTGCTATAAACTGAAAGCTGCCGTTCTGGTTAACTGTTCCTGCAAATACTTTGGCACCAGTTTCCTTAACAACCGGAACCGGTTCGCCTGTTATAGTGCTTTCATCAACATAGCTGCTGCCAAGGGTTACTGTTCCGTCGACAGGCATCTTTTCCCCGGGCCTGACCATGATAATATCCCCGGGTCTGACTTTTGAAATAAGAAATTCCCTTGTTTCTCCGCTTGCAAGGACTTTAAAAACGGTTTTGGGTTGTAATCCAATAAGCTTTTTAAGAGCTGACGTTGTGTTTGCCCTGGCCCCCTCTTCGAGAAGCCTTCCAAGAAGCACAAGAGCAATAACAACTCCGGAAGCTTCGAAATATACATGGGCATGAAGGCCCCTGCTATGCCAGAACTCAGGGAAAAGAGTATTAAAAACACTAAAAATATATGCAATTCCTGTGCTTAGAGAAACAAGGGTATCCATGGTTGTACTTCCATGCGTGATCTGTTTCCAGGCATTGATAAAGAAAGAGCGTCCTGACCAGAAAACTATTGGTGTTGCGAGGGCCCACATAATATAGCTTGCATAAGGAAGATTCATAAAAACCATGCTTATCAGCAGCAGTGGTATCGCCAGGACGATTGCCAATATTGTCCTGTTTCTCATTAACTTATATCTCTTTTGCTGAAGATTTTCCAACTCCTCTCTTGCACCCTCCGATTCGTCTGTTATAAGATCATATCCGATTGATGTTACCGCTTCCTTCATATCCAGAGGTTGAATAGCAGACGGATCAAATTCAACAGTTGCGATCTGAGATGCCAGATTTACAGAAGCCTTTACCATGCCATGCTGCTTATTGAGTGTAGCTTCAACATTAGCTGAGCATGAAGCACATGACATTCCTGTTACCGGGAATTGCTTCCTGACTGTTTTCTGTTTAGTAATCTGACTTTCTGCAGGCTTTTTCTGGTTCATCAGTCCCTTTATTAGATGTTAATCCGGGCAATTTTTATTTTATGAAATTGTTCATCCGGTTTTTTATTTCAATTCCGTCATATTCAGAGCAGCTGAATATATTATTAAAGTAAAGAACAATTACCAGGGGACAAAGTTTACACAAATCTGTCTGTTCCTGTTACCAGTATCCAATTTATTTCGTGTTTGATGGAACTATTATTACCACAGCTCTATTCCGGGCTGCAATAAAGATTTAATTCTTATACGGCATTTGATCAGGATGTCTCTTGGATATAAATAAAAACTTATCATCTTTAATCTGTAAAAACTTATCTTTTGTTATGAAACTTAAATTTGTCCGACTGATCATTTTGCTTTATACCGGATCAAGTATCTTATCCTATTCTGCAGAACCCGGTAAATCATTTTATTTACTTAAACCTGAAGATTCCGAAGCAGTATTTTTTACTCCGGCTGATTTTTCTATTACAGCTGACGGTAAAACTGACGTCTCAGATCAACTGCAGAAAGCCATAAATCAGCTTAAAACCGGTAAAAACTTCGGAATTCTTTTTATTCCTGAAGGTATTTATAAAATTTCGAGGACTATTTACATTCCGGCATCAATCAGATTGATTGGTTACGGGAAAAAGCGTCCCTTGATAGTGCTGGGCAAAAACTCTCCCGGCTTCCAGGAACCTGTTCCGGATGACAAAGGGAAAGCTTCATATATGTTCTGGTTCACAAGCAGTATCACGGAGCCGGGAAAAGTGATCCGTGATGCCGGTGCCGGAACCTTTTACAGTGCATTTTCGAATATCGATCTAAAGATTGAAGACGGAAATCCTGAGGCGGTCGCTCTGCGGACTCATTTTGCACAGCACAGCTTTGTTTCTCACTGCGACATTTTTGCAGGAAAAGGCAAAGCAGGTCTTTTCGATATAGGCAATATGGTTGAGGACGTCAGATTTTTTTGCAGAGAAAATGGTATCTACACAACAAAAGCATCCCCCGGCTGGCAGTTCATGATGCTTGACACTTATTTTGAAGGACAAAGGAAGGCTGCCATTAAGACCCAGCAGGGTGGTTTTACAATTGTCAGGATGAGCATAAAAAATGTGCCCTCAGCCATACTCATCGATAAGAACTATTGGGAGAAACTTTTCATGGAAGAGTGCCGGTTTGAAAATATTAATGGTCCTGCAATTGAAGTAAGTAACGAAGGAAATGCCAATACCCAGGTTAATATCAGGAACCTGTTTTGTAAGAATGTCCCTGTTCTTGTTAATTATCCAAAGCTGAATACTCAAACCAAGGCACCTGGAAAAATTTACAGGGTAAAACGATTTGTATACGGCCTTCAGATGGATGATTTAGACGCCGTGGCTGAGGTAAAGACAACTTATGAAACTGAAACTCTTACAACACTTCCGGCAGAATTTAGCTCAGATATTCCTCCATTTCCCGATATGGCTGAATGGGTCAATCTTAAATCACTCGGTGTGAAGGGCGATAATGTAACAGATGATACAAAAGCCATTCAGAATGCCATAGATCAATACCAGACAATTTATGTTCCACAGGTAATAGCTTTTGTTTGAAAATAAATTGCTTTTCAGAAAGTTTTATCAAAAGACTTTAGGGTGACATTTTATTAGTCTTTATGTCCTTTAAAATAAAATTGACTTTTGTATAAACGGTGTGTAAATTTGAGGTTGTCATAAACACAATCATTAAAAATAAATTATATGAAAAAACTTTTATTCCTCTTAACTTTACTTTTAGTATTAACACCTCTTTCAGCACAGTCAAAAAAAGAGAAGTCCGATCCAAGATTTACCGGCATCGATGCAAAGCTTCAGGCTTTACTCTCAGTCTGGCACACACCTGGTTTTGCCGTGGCTGTTGTCGAAAAGAACAAAATTGTTTATGCAAAAGGATTCGGATTTCGTGATTTCGAGAAAAAGATACCGGTAACTCCAAATACCCTGTTTGCTATCGGATCATGTACCAAGGCATTTACCTCATCGCTCCTGGGAATTCTGAAAAATGAAAATTTGGTTGATCTGGATAAAAGTCCGGTAACCTATATTCCTGATCTTAAATTCTATAATAAGGAGATGGACAATCTTATAACTATACGTGATCTGATGTGTCACCGCACCGGGCTGCCCAGGCATGATTATTCATGGTATCTCTTCCCTGGCGATTCACGAGACAGCCTGATGAGAAGAATACAATATATGGAGCCCTCAGCAGGAATAAGGGAAAAGTATCAGTATAACAACTTCATGTTCATGCTTCAGGGATTAATAGCTGAAAAAGTTACCAGGACAAGCTGGGAAGAAAATATCAGTGACAGATTTTTCAAACCTCTTGGCATGTCGGGATCAAATTTTACAATTGAAGCTCTCAAAAGAAGTGAAGATGGGGCATTTGGATACACTCTAAAGAAGGACAGCATAATTGAGAGAACAGATTATTACCGGATCAGGGGAATGAGTCCGGCAGGAAGCATAAACAGCAGTGTGAATGATATGTCAAAATGGTTGATCACATGGATCAACGGAGGAAAATTTGAAGGTAAAGAGATAATACCGGCTTCCTATATTACTGAGGCTATCAGTGCCCAGATGGTTTCATCAGGTTCACTGCCGTCAAAAGAAAATCCTGATCTTAATTTTTCAGATTATGGATTTGGCTGGGGAGTATCATCATATAAAGGACATTACCGGGTACAGCATGGAGGAGCAATTGACGGGTTTTCAGCGCTTGCAAGTTTCTTCCCGACAGACAGCATAGGTATTGTTATCCTTGTCAACCAGGATGGTTCAACAATTCCGTCGGTAGTCAGAAATATCATTATTGACAGGATGCTGAAACTGCCTTATTTTGACTGGAACAAATACCTGCTATCTGAACGTGATAAGGCTTTGAAAGCTCAGAAGGAAGCAGAAGTAAAAACCGTTTCAGACCGGATAGCGGGCACTTTACTATCACACAAACTAAACGAGTATACCGGGAAATTCTCAAATCCGGGTTACGGAACAATTAAAGTTTTGGCAGAAAAAGATTCTCTTTTTGCTGTATTTCCTATAAAAAAGCTCTGGCTTAAGCATTACCATTACGACATTTTTAAACCTTATGAGGTTACAGGAAAGGGTATTGATACAACCGTGAATTCAGAGCTACGCTTAAATTTCAGAACTAATGATGCAGGTGAAATAGATTTCATTTCAACTAAAATTGAACCCTCAGTAAAGCCTGTTGAATTCAAGCGTGTTCAGGCTGAAATAGCTGTCGATAAAGGAATATTGGAAAAGTATGCCGGTGAATATGCAATAGGTGAGGTAGTTTCAAAAGTTTATATTAAAAATGATAAAACCCTCTACCTTTTTGTTCCAGGTCAGCCGGAATATGAGCTGGTGCCTGTTGGAGTCAATAAATTCTCAATTAAAATACTTGAAGGTTATAAAATTGAATTTACTGTTGCCGAAAACGGGAATATAAATGGACTCCTGTTTATTCAGCCGAACGGAACATTTAAGGCTACAAAGAAATAAGAGTTACCATTTCTTATTTGTTTTTATCACCTGACTGCTTTTACGCTTTACGTCTTTACGCCGTTGAGCCATTAACATCCCCCTAGAGGCTGTCCCAAAGGTATTTTAATAATAATATTCTTCCTTGGTGTACTTAGGTCTTACCTTTGTGA
>CAYPKL010000372.1:0-5105 GCA_964411285.1 uncultured Rikenellaceae bacterium | reverse complement strand
CTCACATCCCTGACCTTATTGGTGAGGTAATTTGCGTTAGCCATAAGTGCATAAGTTCCATAATTCGAATTTACATTGTTATAAATGTAGTTACCTACATTTATCCTGCCATTAAATGAGAAATCGAAGTTCCTGTATCTGAGAAGTGAGGAGAAACCCATGAATACAGTAGGAGCAGGCTTTTTGTACCTGTATTTATCATCCCCTGTTATCGATCCGTCAGGAACAATGTCAGTATAAAGACCTTCAATGGGTTTTCCAAGGCCGTTATATAACTGTTCCTGGACATAAAATGAATATGAGGGGAAATCAATGCTATGTACCTGTATTGTATTCCCTGTACCCCCGGCGATTCCTCCGACATAAATTCCCTTATAGTTTGGATCATCCACAAGAGTAAGCTTTGTTATCTTGTTAACATTATAGGTTGCATTAAATCCCAGTTCCCAGTCAAGATTAGTTGTCGAAACCGCTTTTGCATTAATAGAAAACTCCAGCCCTCTGTTTTCAAGATCCCCTACGTTGGTTACTATCTGGTTTGTCAGATTTGTTCCGGCAGGTACTGGTATCTGGTTGATAAGGTCGGTGGTTGTTCTGTAATAAACATCAATATCACCTGTTATGCGGTCTTTCAGGAAACCATAATCAAGACCTACGTTGTAAGTTGTTGTCTCTTCCCATTTTAGGTTAGCATCGTAACCGCCTGCTCTGGCTGTCTGAATATAGCTGTTCCCAAACTGGTAATATGCTCCTGGTTCCGAGAATGTATATTTTGCCTGGTATGGGTAATCATCATCGCTCAGGTTTTGCTGGCCGGTGATCCCATATCCCAGTCTCAGTTTAAGATTTGAAATAAAACTGTTAACAAGGAAATTTTCTTTTGAAATGTTCCATGCAAAAGCAGCAGATGGGAACAAGCCCCACCTGTGTTCGGGAGCAAAACGCGAAGAACCGTCATCACGCAGAGTCAGCGTCAGCAGATATTTGTCAAATAGTGTATAGTTTAATCTTCCGAAAAAAGAGATGAGGTAACTCTCTGCCTTATAATCACTATCCTCATAGGAGATTGTCCTGTCGTTTGAGGTTGTTAAGGTGTTGCCGTCACGATAAAAATGCTGCCATGAATATCCGGCTACAAGGTTCAAACGGCTGTGGCTTCCAAATTCACCATTGTAATCGAAATAGAAATCAAGCAGGGAATTATTTTTCTTCTGATTGTAATCTGTCAGGCGGCCTTTTCCCTGGTAAGTTGAGTAGGATAATACCGAACCTACCGGAATAGTAACTGACCCTTCTGTCTTTGAATGATCAAGCCCGAGATTCAGTTTGGCTTTCAGTGCAGGGAAGAAATGCATTTTATATTCAAGCATCAGGTTGCCAAGGAATCTGTTTACAGAAGCCACGTCATTGTAGTCGCTGAGCTGGATCAAAGGATTCATCGGAGCAACGAACAGGGGGGTCGCGTCAGGGTTAGCCCAGATAAAATCAGTATCCTGGGTAGGATCCATAGAAATAGAACCTCCAATAGCTCCGCGGTTGGCAAATACGTTATTATTTGCCATCCCTTTTGCATTTAATTCTACTTTGAGATGATCCTTAAGAAGTGAAGGTGTGAGACTTAATGAACCTGTAATTCGCTCCATGTTATCTGTCTCAAGGATTCCATCCTGGTTGGTAAATCCGACGCTAGCCCTGTATGGCAGCTTTTTAAGGCCGCCTGTAAAGTTCAGGTTATGGTCGAAAGAGGTGGCAGTGCGGTAAATCTCTTTTTGCCAGTTTGTGTTTGCATCACCAAGAAGAGCAATGGCAGAGGAGTTCTTTGCAAACCTGGTCTTAACAATGTTACGGTATTCATCAGCAGGAAAGACATCAACGAATTTTATCGGGCTGCTGATTGATACGCTTCCATTATAATTAGCACTGAATGGTTGACCTGATTTACCTTTTTTGGTGGTGATCATAATAACTCCGTTTGATGCCCTTGATCCATAGATTGCTGTTGCGGAGGCATCCTTAAGAACGGTAAATGATTCGATGTCATTAGGATTAATTGTTGAAAGAGGATTCCTCATCCCTGAAGGGCCGTCAATTTCAATAGCTACGCCATCGATAACAATAAGAGGATCGTTGCTTGCCTTGAGTGAGGAACCTCCCCTGATGCGGATAACTGAACCCTCACCGGGTGCTCCACCGCCATTTGTTATCTGTACACCGGCCATCTTACCAATTACCATATCCTGGGGTGAACTTACTATCCCGGGATTAAAATATTCAGACTTAATGGCTTTTACAGAACCTGTGGCATCTTCTTTTCTTACTGTACCATATCCGATTACCATTACTTCCTGAAGTCTGGTGTCCTCAACTGCCATTATAACATTAATTGAGGTTTGATTATTTACAGGAATTTCCTGCATTTTATAACCAACATACGAAATAACCAAAGTGGCATTCGGGGCAACAGTCAGACTAAAATTACCGTTTACATCACTAATGTTCCCGTTTGTGGTTCCCTTCTCCTGGATAGTGACCCCGATCAAAGCTGAACCATCTGCCGCATCAGTAACTTTACCTGAAACCCTTATTCCCTGAGCACAAATTGCTCCTGAAACAAGAATTCCAAGAAAAAGAACCGAGAGCATCATAAAAATTCTTCTTTTCATTGGATTTCTGGTTTAAAATTATTTAGGATCTGAAAAAAAATTACAAGCAGGTCTACGAAATGAGTTATAGCAAAAGTATAAAAGAAATTTTAATTGCAAATAGTTGAATGTATTAATTTTCAGGCATTTAATATTAATTGTCGCAAACGTTTGAAATGCTTATGCATAGTGCCTTATAATCAGGGGCGGATAACTTTATTACAAAATAACAGCGATCGTGGCAGCATGAATTCTTCTTAAGATTGTCATTTTTTCACTTTTAGGAAAATCAGATTTTTTGACCTAACTTCGAAAATCAGGTGACAAATAATTTGCGACCGGATCATGAATAGCGGACAGGTTACAATCAAGGACATTGCCAGGGAACTTGGAATATCACCATCCACGGTTTCAAAAGCCTTAAAAGGTCATCCTGATATCAGCCCGGTAACAAAGAAAGCAGTCCGCGACCTTGTCGAAAAGTGGAACTATAAGCCTGATCCGATTGCTCTTAGCCTGAAGGGGGGATTAACCAAAACAATCGGCGTAATTGTGCCGGAAATTGTGCATTACTTTTTCTCCACTGTGATCAGCGGAATTGAGGATCTGGCCTATGATTCAGGATATCACGTAATGTTCTGTCAGTCAAACGAATCATATGAAAGGGAGGTAAAAGCAGTAGCAACCCTGCTTTCAAGTCGTGTCGATGGAATACTTGTCTCTGTCTGCAAGGCGACCAGTGATTTTGAACATTTTAAAAGCATAAGAAAGTCGGGGATCCCACTAGTATTTTTTGACAGAATTTGTGAGGAACTGGATACTGACAGGGTTATTGTTGATGATGAATCAGGCGCCTATGAGGCAGTAAAACACCTGATTAATACCGGATGCAAAAATATCGTTCATCTGGCCGGGCCCCAGAACCTGAACATCGGCAGAAATCGTAAGAGTGGGTATATTAAAGCTCTGGTTGAATTCAATCAGCCGGTAGTCGAAGATAATATAATAAAATGTGACACCTCCGAAGAGGCCCGGTTAGTTGTTCCGGCATTATTAAAAAGAGAGCAGAGGCCCGATGGTATTTTTGCTGTGAACGACCTGACGGCAGCTGAAGCAATGAAAATAGTCAAGCTTAATGGTTTTAAAGTGCCGGATGATATTTCACTGGTCGGATTTACCAGCGGGATAATGTCTGACCTGACTGACCCGCCACTGACTTCAGTAGAACAGCACGGTTATACTGTCGGTGAGGAAGCAGTCAGATTATTAATAGATAAAATAGAAAATAAGGTTGACACTCTTTCCAGGACCAAAATAATAAAGACGGAGCTGGTAAGAAAAGGATCCACCAAAAGATAAAATATTGTCTCCAATATTCTGATAGAGGATAAAAAAATCCCTATTTTTGAATCCAATAAAATACCACTAAAGCTAAGTTTAACTTAAAAATACTGAATAAACATGAATGTACCGGAAAGTTTATTGTACACAAAAGACCATGAGTGGATACGTTTGGAAGGTGATTTCGGATATATCGGTATAACTGATTTTGCACAGAATGAACTGGGCGATATAGTTTTCGTTGAGATTGAAACATTGGGTGAAACCCTGAAAAGAGAAGAAGTATTCGGAACTATAGAAGCTGTAAAAACAGTATCCGACCTGTTCATGCCTGTAGAGGGAGAAGTAATTGAAGTAAATCCTTATCTTGAAAGTTCTCCCGATGTAGTTAATAAAGATCCTTATGGGAACGGATGGATGATAAAAATCAAGATTTCAAATCCTGCAGAAGTCAGTGAACTGTTTTCTGCTGAAAAATATCAGACATTATTATAAGGTCTTTTTCACTTCAAATTCCTGATATCCTTCAACTACATCACCGACTTTGATGTCGTTGAAGTTCCAGATATTAAGGCCGCATTCATATCCGCCGACAACTTCTTTCACATCATCCTTAAAGCGTTTAAGTGATCCAAGTTCTCCGGTATAGATTACAATACCATCGCGTATTATGCGAACCTTTGTGTTCCTTGTTATTTTTCCTTCTTTTACATAACAACCGGCGACTGTTCCGACCTTTGTGACTTTAAAGATCTCCCGTATTTCGAGTGTGGCCACAATTTCCTCTTTCACTTCAGGAGAGAGCATACCTTCCATGGCAGCTCTGATTTCTTCGATTGCGTCGTAGATTATAGAGTATAGTCTTATATCAATCTCTTCTTTTTCGGCAAGTTTACGTGCACTGAAAGAAGGGCGTACCTGGAATCCCACAATAATGGCGTTTGATGCAGCGGCAAGGAGAATATCCGATTCCGATATCTGTCCTACTGCTTTATGGATTATATTCAGCTGTATTTCAGGTGTTGAAAGCTTAATAAGAGAGTCGCTCAGAGCTTCAACTGAACCATCTACATCCCCTTTAACAATAATGTTCAGCTCCTGGAAATTACCGATGGCAATACG
>CAYPKL010000371.1:0-10362 GCA_964411285.1 uncultured Rikenellaceae bacterium | reverse complement strand
AAATGTACTTGATATTGGGATAGGCATCGCCTTCGGGGCATTCATATTTCTTAAAGAATTTAAAATCTTTCAGATCAAAATCAAGTTCCTCTTTTGTTTCGCGGACAAGTGCCTCATCGGGTGTTTCACCTTCTTCAAGATGCCCGCCGATAAGATCCCAGTGTTGCGGAAACGGTATACCCGGCTTATTGTCTCTTAAATAGAACAAAAATTCTCCATCATCATTTTCAAGGATTATAGCTGCTATTTTTTCCATATTAATCACAGCCTTGAACCTTGGAAAAGTACATTTCCATATCCAGGTTCTTTACATCTGATCTGAAATCCCCGTACATTTTTTCTGTCATGTTTTTTACAGGTGATCTGAATGGTCCGCAATCAATCCCGGCATATCTCATATAAGATTTCCCCGTAGCTATTCCCCCATATTTTCCCAGCAGGGAAATCATATTAATCGAGATCTGCTGCAATCTTCTTGCCTCAGGCAGGTTCCCGTCATTAAAAGCTCTGATAAGCGAAAGATAAAGTGGAGCAGCATAATTAAAAGTACTGCCGACAGCACCTTTACAGCCCAGTACCAATGCTGAAAGCATGCACTCATCTCTTCCCCAAAGGAGATCAAAATGACCGTTCCTGTAATTAAGGCATGATAAAAAATCCATGAAATCCTCATGAGTATATTTTATACCTGCAAAGTTTGGAAGCATCCCTGAAATCTTTTCCAGAAATCCTATCATTGGCATGCAGACTCCTGAAAGAACCGGGATATTATAAAAATAAACCGGCATTTCAGGAACTGATTCTCCAACCCTTGCAATAAACTCAGCAAGTTGGACAGGATCAGAGGGTTTAAAATAATACGGAGCAACTATAGCTATTGCTGAAATTCCTTCCTCTCGGGAAAAAACTGCATTTTCAATGCATTCGTTGTACGAGGTACCTCCTACCAGATTAATGATTTTGACTTTGCCCCCTCTCCTGTAACATTCTGCCCATTTTTGCGCATTAGCCTGTTTTTCCTTCTGGGTCATTGATACACCCTCACCTGTCGATCCATTAATGAAAGCGCCTGTTATCCCGTTTTTTTCCAGAAAGTCATAATAATCAGGCACAAGGCTTGTGTTCAGATTGCCTTTAATATCCATTGGAGTAAATGGTGCGGCAACCAGTCCTTCAAATTTTTCTATTTTCATCATTTGCTTTTCAGAAACAGAAATCTAAACAAAAGGCTGCCAGCACTTTTCAAATTCTATCTGCTGGCCATTACACCTTTGAAATAGCCTATTGATTCTGCTATTCCGGCTAAAGGATCCTTCATGTCCTTTTCATACTCAAGACTGCATTTACCGGTATACTTTATCTTCCGGATTGCAGCTATAACTGCCGGCATATTAATTATCCCTCTGCCTATTTCGACAGTTGCCCCTTCTTTTGTCGGTTTATCAACATCCTTAATATGGATGTCGAAGATCCGCTTACTATATCTTTTAATGTCTGATGCAGGATCAGCTCCATCTCGTGTCGTATGGCCTATATCTATGCATATTCCCATACGCGGATCAAGATCTTTGATATGATTCCAGATATCAGTCGGATTTGGAAACAATGGATTATCGGGTCCGTGATTGTGAATAGCAACCCTGAAATTGTATTCTTTTACTTTCTTTTCAACATAGGGCAGAAGTTCATAATCGGGTGCACCGACGATCATTGAGACACCTGCCATCTTTGCGTATTCAAAAGCAAGGTCCACCGCTTCACGCGATTTCATGTAGACTACACCAACAGTATAAACATTGATTCCTGCACTCTTAAACTTGCCGATAACATTTTCAATCTGGTCCCTGGTACTGTTCATCGGCATGTGGAAATCCTTCAGGGAAAGATATGTCACATTAACCTTTTTCATCATCTCGATGGTCTGTTCAACAGTAAATTCCCTGAATGTATAACCAGCCATTCCAACTGTAAAAATATCAGGAATGACCTCTTTGGTTCTATTTCCTGCTGTTGAACCGTAAACTGATGCAGCGCCTGATGCAATTATTCCGGTTGCAGTCAGTTTTAAAAAATGACGGCGTGATTCCATAGTGATTATTAATTAATTGTAAATAAACATGGTTTTGTTGCAGTTTAAAGATAAGAAAATGTTTTGCTAAAATTTAATACTTCATTTACTATTTACAACAACCATATTATTGTCAATCAGACGGTTGTTATATGTCTGTATAATAGCTTTAAGCTTCTCCTCCATCTCTTTCTGCAGATTCTCATTCTTTCCAAGCAGATTTTCTTCAAGAAACAGGTCTTTTTTGAAATTATATAATCCTGCCGGTTTATTCTCAACCATTTCTAAAAGGTGGTCGTGCATGAACAGTTGGTATGTGCTGCCGTTGGTGTTGAATGCAAATGACTCACCTGAGTCATCAAAGAGATTATTGCCAAAAGCAATATATTCTTCGTCAAAATTCAGATAACTTAAAACTGATGGCATTATGTCGATCTGCTGGGCGATTTTTTTCTTGATCCCCTTAAGATAGCTGCCCGGCTTAAAAAAAACAATAGGTATGGAATAAGATCCGTAGTTATTCTGAAATTCCTTATGGACAGATTCGTTTGTATGATCAGCCGTAATAATAAAAAGTGTATTATTAAACCAGGGACTGGCAGCGGCTTCAGTAAAGAATTTTTTCAAAGCATAATCGGTATAGCCTACAACCTCAAGGATTGGGGCAGGACCGGATGGAAACCTGCCATAATATTTTTCAGGCACTTTAAAAGGGTGATGTGAGGAGATTGTAAATACTGAAGCCAGAAAAGGCTGCCTGAAATTGTCCAGCCTGCTGCAGAAAAAATTCAGGAAAGGTTCATCCCAGACCCCCCACATTCCATCAAAATCTTTCTCATCAGGGTATTGATCAAGACCAAAATATTCATCAAAGCCAACCATTCTTGAGAATGAATCGAATCCCATTGAACCGTTTGGAGCGCCGTGGAAAAAGGCTGAATAGTATCCCTTACTTTTCAGTAGCTGAGGCAGCCCGTTAATAGTATTATTAGCATAATGGGAAATTGTATAGGGCGTCTCAAGGGAAGGCACCGATGCAAATATTGAAGGCATGGCATCGATCGATTTCTTACTGTTAGCCAGAGAAACCTCAAAAGTAAGACTGTTATTTATGAGTGAATCGAGAAAGGGAGAATAGCCTTTATACGTACCGGCCTCAAGGTCTTTGTTCAGAGTTCCTATATATTCCCTGGCAAAACTCTCAAGAATAATAATAACAACATTTTCATTTTTAAATGGTCTGCTTTTATCCGGTACATAATGTGGATTATATAATTCATCAAGCCGCATGTCGTCAAAGAAATTATATCGTACCAGCGGTTTCTTATCATATGTTCTTATAAGGCTGAACGGGGTATTTAGCACTATGGCTGCGTCACGGGGATTTTTAACATACCTGGCGGCATTGGTTATGCTTATCGGCCGGGTTGAATGCCGCGATCCTCCCCGGGCAGCTATTATTACAAGGATCACGACAACAGGTACCATAAGCAGATTCAGCAAAAAATGAACATATACGTTTTTGGGGACCGCTTTCCTGACTTTTACCTTACTATAAAAATATACCATAAGAAAAATCAAAAAGAGTGCAAACAGGACAACCTGCCAGTAATCAAACTGGAACTTGAAAAACAATTTTATAAGGTTGGTTTCATGCTCAAATGTCTGGAAGATGTCAGCGGTAGCCCTCTTAATCACAAACCTGTAATAAACGAAATCAGCACAGTTAATTGCAATTGCCAGTCCATTAGTTACAAAAAACAGATATTTCAATATATTCTGGTAAAGTTTATTGTACCGGATTTGAAGGGGAACCGTGCTGAATAAAATAAAAACCAGGTTAATGTAGACTATTGCAGATATATCGAACAGCAGACCTCCCTTTAAAATAGTAAGGATTTGTGAGAAGGTAATTCCGGGAAACATTCGATAATTAAAAACATAAAACCCTACCCTGCAAATAGAATACAGCAACATCATCAGTACTATCCTGTAAAGCAGTACTATAAATATATTGCCGGATTTAAAAAAGTTTTTCATGCTGAAAAATAATACAAAAAAGGGACTTGTCGAAAGTCCCTTTATATATTTTCAATCCAGTCTCCTGAAACTTTTTATTTTTCAATATCTTTCAACATTTCCTTAACTTCATCATTATCCATATATTTTTCCATCTTATTACGGGTCTTCATACCCAGGAGCATGAACAGGACCAATAATGCGGCAAGCACATACATCACAATTTTGGCTGTTTCCGGTTTTGCCTTAAGAGCCTCAACCAAACCATGATAAAGAAGAAAAATAGAATAAAGACTGACGCAGAGGCTTACAAGCATTCCAAACCAGGAATTAATACCTGCAGTAAATCCAAGAAGAGCGCTGACGGGCATAATAACCATTGTTGCTGCCACTACCCTTCCATTTGCCTCAAAATCGGAGTTGCCTTTACAGATTGAAGTAATAATAAGCAGGATAACTGCCCCGATGAATAAGCCGATAACAGCACCCACAATACTCCAAACCAGGGCCATTGCCCCGATAGCGCCCCCAAACATACCGGCTTTTATACCGCCAATTCCCAACAAATTCCACAGAAACGCAATCAGACCAGCCACAGCGCCATAAATTACTGCCTTGATCAAAGGTTCAGTCCACCCGCCTGAAGTCTTCATGGTGGAAAAGTAAGCTTTTGGATTTACCAGGGTCTCTTTGGATTCCTTAATAAATGCATTAAAATCGAAAGTAGAAGTTTCGCTCATAATTACAACAATTAAAGGGTTAAATAATACGACCAGTTAAAAATGGTTTCAGTTGTCAAGTTAAAAAAAAAAATTAACCTGCCATTAGCTTTTAAGAAATAGATCTGATTTATTTATTCGAGATAGGTATATCCATAGAGACCCGATCTGTAATTGGACAGAAATTCTTTTCCTTCCTCGAGAGTAATGATACCTGCCTTTACAGATGAGGTAACCCACGATTCAACTGTACGTACCATCTTTTTAGGACTATACTGCACATAGTCAAGAACTTCAGCAATAGTTTCCCCGTCAATAACCTGGTCTATCCTGTAACTGTTTTCATCAACTGATACATGGACTGCATTTGTGTCGCCAAAAAGATTATGCAGATCTCCAAGAATCTCCTGGTATGCGCCAACCAGAAAAACGCCCATATAATAACGTTCTTTCCCCCTTAAAGGATGAACAGGAAGGTGGTGAGAGGAGTTCCGTGTGGAAATGAAATTATCGATTTTACCATCTGAATCGCAAGTCATATCCTGAATTGTTGCAGTTCTTATCGGCTCTTCATTAAGCCTGTGTATCGGCATTATCGGGAAAATCTGATCAATTGCCCAGGCATCAGGAAGTGACTGGAAAAGAGAGAAGTTGCAGAAATACTTGTCCGAAAGCATCCTGGATATTTGTCTGAGTTCATCGGGAACATGCTTTGTGGTATTGGCCAGCTGGTAAACCCGGCGTGCAACGGACCAGAATAATCTTTCGATCAGCGCCCTTGTTTTAAGGTCGATCAATCCGAGGCTGAACCTGTCAAGGGCTTCTTCTCTTATCTGCTGAGCATCATGCCATGTTTCCAGCATCCTTGGCTGGCTTATATTCTCCCACAGGATGAATAGTTCCCTTACAAGCTCATGATCGTTTTCATTTACCGTCTCTTCTTCGTCCCATGAAGGAAGGGTTGTGGTTTCAAGTACTTCAAAGATAAGAACGGAATGATGTGCTGTCAGCGACCGGCCCGACTCAGTTATAATATTCGGATGGGGGATGCTGTTTTTATTTGCTGCATCTACAAAAGTACTTATAGAGTCATTGACATATTCCTGAATTGTGTAATTCATGCTGCTTTCGCTGTTTGATGATCCAGTTCCATCATAATCAACTCCAAGACCACCTCCAATGTCAACAAACTCAACATTGAAACCCATTTTCCGAAGCTGAACATAAAACTGTGAAGCTTCCTTCAGAGCAACTTTAATCCTCCTGATTTTTGTAACCTGGCTTCCGATATGAAAATGTATCAATCGTATACAATCCCTCATTTTGTTTTTTTCGATAAAATCAAGGGCTTCAATAAGTTCGCTTGAGGTAAGCCCGAACTTGCTTATGTCGCCTCCTGATTCTTCCCATTTTCCGCTTCCCACACTTGCCAGTTTAATGCGGATCCCGAGATTAGGCTGGACTTTCAGTCGCTTGGCAATACTGGTGATCAGCTTGAGTTCATTAAGCTTTTCTACAACAAGAAAGATCCGTTTACCCATCTTCTGGGCAAGCAGTGCCAGCTCAATATAATCTTCATCCTTATAGCCGTTGCAAATAATCAGCGATTCGGGGTCGGTATTGATTGCTATCACAGCATGAAGCTCAGGTTTTGATCCTGCCTCAAGTCCGATATTGAACTTTTTTCCATGGCTCACAATTTCTTCAACCACAGGACGCATCTGGTTGACCTTAATTGGATAAATTATAAAATTCTGGGCCTTATAATCGTATTCTTCAGATGCTGATTTAAAACAATCTGAAATATTAATAATCCTGTCATCCAGTATATCAGGAAACCTTACCAGAACGGGTGCAGATACATCACTCAGCATCAATTCGTCGAGAAGCTCCCTCAGATCAACCGCCACACTGCTTTTCTGGGGCCTGACTTCCACATTTCCCTTATCGTTAATTGAAAAATAATCAACTCCCCATCCGTTGATATTGTAAAGTTCTGCTGAATCCTCGATCCTCCATTTTCTCATGATAAGTCAGTTTTCCCGGTTCTTAATAATTAAAGGTCTGAAAAAAAGTGCAATGTTATTAAATTAAGAATAAAAAGATACATCTATGTTCAATTATTATTTAATTCCGTCTTTCCGGATTAATAATTATTTGAAGCCCGATCTTTTTACAGCTGCCGGAAGTTCAGCCTGACAAAAATCCAGTAAAACGGTGAAGCCAATTATCAACAGAACTGTTGGTAACCGGTTCATTTTAAAGTTATAAAAGTGAATTCCGGCAAAAAGATAGTTCTTTTGATATATAATATTGCCGGTTTGGAGATTAAAGTGAGAGCATTCTTAAAAGTCTCCTCTGTTCAGAAGAAAAAAAATATTTGGGTAATTTGAATTTAATTGTGTAGATTAGCGGCCTTAATTTTTAAAACATATCAAAATGAACAAAGGAACAGTAAAATTTTTTAATGTGTCAAAAGGATTCGGATTCATTAAAGATGCAGATTCAGACAATGAGTATTTCGTACATGCAACAGGCTTGGTTGACAAGATCAAAGAGAATGACGAAGTTACTTTCGAGCTTGCTGAGGGCAAAAAAGGAATAAATGCCGTGAATGTAAAACTAGCATAGACTAAGAACACCACAGATTTATTATCAAAGGAGGCTGAATATTCAGCCTCCTTTGTTTTATAATTCTTTATTTACCCTTTTCAGCTTTTTTGGCCTTTTTATCAGCCCGCTTTTCTTTAAGCGATTTAGTAGCTTGTTTCTTGACTTTTGATTGTTCTTTAGCTTTTTCGTGTGACATGACTATAAGATTTAAAGATTAAACAAGATGTTCAAATATAATTAAATCATCCGAACCGAACAATTTTATTCAATTTCAGTTTTTACCCGTAGCAGGGAACCGGCATCATCATCGATATACCAGAAGGTCTCTCCTGATTGTGCATCAACATAAGATGCAGGGTACAGTTTATCTGATAATTCCTTACTTAAAATATTATTTACGATTAAGGCTTTTTTACTCCCGGTAACCATGAAAAATATGTTACGGGAATTATTAATGACTTTCCCTGACAGGGTAATCCTTTTCTGGCCGGTTGTTGGATGGACTGAGGATAGACAGATTCTGTCCGTATTAAAAAGATGTTCGTTTCCGGGGAAAATTGATGCTACATGGCCATCATCTCCAAGACCAAGCAGGGTAATATCCAAAGCAGGAAATCCATTCTCTTTTTCGGTGCTCTCATTCAATTCTTTAGAATAGCGAATTGCTTCCCTTTCAGGATCATCCTCGCCTTTGATCCTGTGAATATTTGATTCAGGGATATCTGTTTTATTGAGAAATGCAGTTTTAACCATTCTAAAATTGCTTTCCTGATCGGATGGCGGTACGCATCTTTCATCAACCCAGAAAAAATGAACACATTTCCAGTCTGCAGAAGCAGAATAATGATCACCCATAACTGAAAACAGGATTCCCGGAGTAGTTCCTCCCGAAACTGCTATCGTAATAATATGTTTTTCTGGTCCGGCTTCTGTTATTTTATTAACAATATCATGTGCCAGTGATTCCGCCAGCTCATAAGGTGAAGGAAATATTTTTATTAATTTACTCATAATCATAACTCACAGTACAGTTCCTCATCTGCCATGTTTTTGCAGGGGTATCTCCAGGTGAGCCCCTCCCCTTCGATCAGGTTATCTGAAGCTTCCGGTCCCCAGGTGCCTGCCGGGTAACCATATACTTTAATTGTAGGATTATTCTTCCAGGCTTTCTGAATAGGTTCAATAAACTTCCATGCGGTTTCAACTTCATCATCTCTCGAGAATAGCGTTGAATCGCCAAGCATTACATCATGCAGAAGCCTTTCATAGGCTGAAGGAACCCTTATATCAGCAAGATCCTTATAATGAAAGTCCATATTCACGTTTTTAACATTAAATCCTGACCCCGGTTCCTTCATATCAAATTTCAATAAAATTCCCTCATCAGGCTGAATTCTGATTATAAACTGATTCCCGTTAAGTTTACCTATCACCCTCTGAAACAGATGGTGAGGAGTCGGTTTGAAGTGGATCACAACTTCAGTGACTTTTGTTGGCAAACGCTTTCCTGTTCTTATATAAAAAGGTACACCACCCCAGCGCCAGTTATTTATGAAGAATTTCATAGCAACATAAGTCTCTGTCCTTGAACGGACCTCGACATTCTTCTCATACCTGTAACCTGCGACACATTCTCCTCTTATTCTGGAGGCAGTGTACTGCCCTCTTATAACCTGGTGTTCAACTTCACTTTCTCTAATGGGCTGCAAAGACTGAAAGACTTTCAGAACTTCATTTCTGATCGCATCCGCATCAAGTGATGACGGCGGTTCCATGGCAGTAAGTCCAACCATCTGAAGCAGATGGTTTTGCACCATATCTCTCAGAGCACCTGATGTATCATAGTAACTCCCGCGTTCTTCCACTCCTATACTTTCGGCTGAAGTGATTTCGACACGATGAACATAATTTCTGTTCCATAATGGCTCAAAAATACCATTGGCGAACCTTGTCACAAGAAGATTCTGAACAGTCTCTTTTCCAAGATAATGATCGATCCTGAAAATCTGATCCTCAGGTATCAGGTTGTGCAGAATGGCATTAAGCTGTCTCCCTGAATCAAGATCATATCCAAAGGGTTTTTCGATTATCACCCTCCTGAAACCACCAGCCTGTGTCGTCAAATCTGCCGAAGCCAGGTTGGTGGCTATCACTTCATAAAGGTTAGGGGGAGTGGCCATATAAAATATCAGATTTTCACCTATAACCAGTTTTTTGCTCATGCCGGTGATCGTAGCAGCAAGTTCTTCATAACTGGCTGAAGAGTCGTAAACAAATCTCTTATATTCAAAACACCTGGTAAATTCAGGTATCTTCTCCCTGTTCAGGATCTCTTCCTCTGAGTATTTCAGGATTGCTTCTGCCATCGTGTTTCTGAATGTTTCAGAAGTCATTTCCGTCCTGCCCAAACCAATTAAAGCGAATCTGTCAGGCAAAAGATTTTGCTCTTTCAATGAATAAATTGCAGGTATGAGCTTCCTTGATGTAAGGTCGCCGGTAGCTCCAAAAATTACAAGAATCAGATTATCTGGCCTTTCCATATAAACTTTCAGTAAATTTAAATCTCTAAAATACTAAGATATACTAAATAGTGTTTGTCCATATAGTCAGATATTTTTAATCTAATATGAAGATCGAACAAGGATCAACGATTTTTGATTTTAGAAGTAAAAAGAAAATCACCTGATTATTTCAAACATCATAATTCGTTAATCGATATTCCTTGTTCTTCAATCAAAAAAACACCACTCTAAAGACAGACACTACTTAGTTCGTGATCACATCTCATTAACGGAATAAATCCTTTAATGTCAACCTGCTTTGGTTATCTTTGCATCAAAATTACCAATCTTGAAAACCGTTGCAGGAGTCAATTTCCGTTTGCTGATTTCAGTCTTAGCCATTCCTTTGATTTTCATTGGAATGACGTCATGTAATGATAGT